>JAUWHL010000260.1 GCA_030605895.1 Promethearchaeota archaeon
ATATAATTTTTTAAAATTTTTACTTGATTTGCAATTAATTCAATTACTTCTGTTTCTAAATTTTCTAAAATCTCTTGTAAATGACGATATAGTAAATAAAGTTTCTGTTTCTTTCGTACCTCACTTTTTATAATAGACTGAAGTTCTTTAATTTCAGTTAATTTCTCCTTCATTAAAAGATCATATTCTGTCTTGGTAAAATTGAAGGCTTCTTGAAATTCATTTGCATTTATTTTACTTTTAGCTTTCTCACCAATTTCAATTATATTAGCTTTTATTCTTTCATTTATTCCCTCTATTTTCTGTAGATTAATATTGAAAAATTGAAACCCGTCAGTATAAAAATTAAATTCAATATTGAATTGTTCTTTAACTCTAATCCAATTATCGATTATTTTTTTATGTTTTTTAACAATTTTCTTTTCCTTAACTGTAATCTGTTGAGAAACACTATATATTATCTGGTCATACTTTCTTATATTTTGAGAAAGTAGGTCTAAACTTTGAATAATGATATTTAATTTTTCCTTATTATATTCCTTTTCAAGATTTTCAGTAAAATCTTTTCTGAATGAATCTAATTTCTTACTTAAATCCTCTTCTATGATGATTATTTTTTCCTTTAGGTTTTCCAATAAACTAGTTAAATTTCTTAATTCTTCCTTTTCTTGAATTTTACCTTTAAGAAATGAATCTACTTCTGCTAATCTTTTCTGTAAAACAGAATAGGCTTTTTTCCATTGGGATATCTCTGAACCTAAACTCGCTTGTATATTAATATATGTAAGAACCTCATTAAAAGAGCTCTCAATATTCTCATTTAAAAAATCGGCTTCCATTAAAGCATCTCGTAAAATAAATTTTAAACGCTCTCTAGCATAATCAATTTCATTAATTAAAAGATAGCTTTCTATTTCTTCTCGAATTTGAGAGCTTACATTTCTTAATTTTAAAGTCATGTTATAAATATCATTCTTGATATCATCCAATTTTTCTTTTTCTTCATATAATCTTTCTGTACTTAAATCCACATCACATACGATTATTTTCTTCAAACGATATTTTAAATAGAATAAATACTTTGTTTTGAATCCTAAAAATACCTTTTTACTTCTAATATTACCAATAAACAGTTTCTTTTCTACCATGTCTTTGATTATTGGGAAAACTTCTTCCTTTAATTTTAATGGTTCTAAATGTTGTGTTTTATATCTTTTATAAAGCTCAGAAAGAGAAATTATACTATTGTTATTGAGTTTATCATAGAAATTTTGAAAAAATTCTTTCTTTCCATGACTAAAATTACTAATATAATTCTTGAATTCGCGCTCATTATCTAAAACTTGTAAATTAAAATTGTAATTAAGGTTAATATATAAAATAAGTTCTTCTATATATTCTGCTAAACCAAATGTTGACTTTAACTGATTTATATCGATATATTTTTCTCTTTCTAGTTGCTTAAATAACACCCTTTCAATTTCCTCAATAAATTTCTTCCAAACAATAGATAAAAGAATGATCAATTTTGAAGTTTCATTTAATTTAACATAATCCCAATTGTCTCGAGCTCTCAATATCTCTTTTAATTTATCAGTTATGAAAGAATAGATTCCTGCGGGATTATAATCCAATAACCATGAATATAATTCAAGATCATAAACTAACCAGAAAGTAATGTCAATATTATCACTCTGATTAAAACTAAAACCTCCATTTTCTTTCTGAAGCTGTTGAAGCAATTGAATTTCTTTGTCTTTAACTTCTAAATCTAAATCTAAATATTTAAAGCAGAGTAATCTAAAAATTAATGAAGCGTCTTTTTTTTTTTCCCCTAAATACGAGCGAAATTGATCCCTATTAACACGGACATCAACTCCAAGGATTGTAAAAATTTCCAAAACGTAATATAACAACTTTGGGGATGCGATGCTCTTGCAAATCTCACAATCCTTATCTTGGCAGTGTAAAAATTTGTTGCCCTTTTTAAGTGATAACACAAAATTTTTAATTTGTTCTTTAACTTGAGTTCTTCCTTCGGAAATTAAATATTCATTTAAGAGACCTAAAGTTTTTAGAATAGATAACGCAAAAAAAGTAGAACAAATATCAGGATTTTTTTCAGAATGTGGGGTAGATTTGAATCCTATTTGTTCATGTTGTTCAACTTCACACTTTTTAATAAAATTAAATATTTCATCTCTATTCTTTCTTTTCTCTTCTTTTAGATATTTCCTTAGTAAGAGTAGCCAAAAAACATTTTCTAGATTGAGCTGGGGATCATTTATTAAGATTTGATTAAAATGTTGATAGAATTCAACTAAAATGTTATATTCACTGTAATAAAAATTCCTGATATCTCTTCTTTTAACATTTATAAAAGATTTAAATGGCTCTTTTTTGAATTTTGTTATGTATGGATAAGCAGATTTCTCTTCCACATCAATCAAAACTAAATAAGCCCCAGAGATGTTAATTTTGTGTTTTGTAATTAATGAAAATATATACATTTATTCTTTTGGAATCGAAATTATGGGACTTATGTATACATCTAATAGTGGAATTTTCATTTACTCATTTAATTTATAATCTGTTTATTTATTGGAATTTCCTTAAAATAAAGAATTAGAAAATAAGGTTCCAATTCATCAAAAAGCCTTTTATTTTTTCTTAGTTTTTTCTTGATAATTTAGGATAAATCTTTCTGTTTAAATACACAATTACTCCCCCAAAAATTAAACAAGCTAACAATATATAAATTAAAAAGTGTAGG
>JAUWHL010000295.1 GCA_030605895.1 Promethearchaeota archaeon
TTCAATTGTAAGATTCATTATAGGACAGTTATTTAAGCACTCTCCACAAAGAGTACAAGCTTCTTTATTGAAAGGAGAGAAAAAATCAATATCTATAGGTTCTATTTTAGTCATATAATATCCCTTTTCTAATTTCAAAAATACTGACTCTTAAAGAGCCTTAGTTATCTATATAAATTAACTTTTGATTAATAAGTTATGAATTTTTAAAATTAAGAGTAATTTTTATGTAAAACTCAAAAAAAAAATTTTAAAAAATCAAGGAAATATCCCTCGCCATTCAATAGCTTTTGCAATCCTTGATACAGCGATAATGTAAGCCGCAGTTCGGAGTGAAATATTCCTTTCTCGTGATACTTTATATACTTCCTCAAAGGCAGATAAAATAATTTTTTTAAGTTCTTTATTAATCCTGTCTAATTCCCAGAAATACGCACGAATATCCTGAACATACTCAAAATATGAGACACAGACACCACCACCATTAGCAAGAATATCTGGAACGACATGAATTCCCTTATCAAATAATATTTTGTCTGCTTCAGGCGTTACAGGCCCATTTGCGCCTTCTAAAATGATTTCACATTTAATACTATTAGCGTTTTTCCTTGTTATTTGATTTTCTAGAGCCGCTGGGATTAAAACGTTGCACTCAATAGAAAGTAATTCATCATTTGTTATCAATTCGTATCTTTCATCCTTATAATCTTTTAGATCATTCCCTTCTTTTGTCCACTCTAATAATTTATCAATTTCCAAGCCCTCAAAATAATAAAGTCCTCCAGATATATCTGAAACCGCCATTACTTTACACCCTTCTTTATATAATAAATCGGCAATCGTACCGCCTACATTTCCAAAACCTTGGATAACTATTGTATGTGAATTCATCTCTAAATTTAGTTTTTCACACATAGCCTCAAGTACAAAGTATAATCCCATCCCTGTAGCGGGTTCTCTACCTACAGACCCTCCAATCTCAATAGGTTTACCGGTAACAACTCCAGGAACAGACCTTCCTTTATTCATTGAGTAGGTATCCATAATCCAAGCCATAACTTGAGCATTGGTATTAACATCTGGAGCAGGAATGTCAATATCAGGACCAATGATATTAATTATTTCAGAAGTATACCTCCTCGTGAGACGTTCTAATTCATTTTTATTTAATTTTCGAGGGTCCACGCACACACCTCCTTTAGCGCCTCCTAATGGTAAATTTAAAAGACTGCACTTCCAAGTCATCCAAGTAGCTAAAGCTTTAACCTCATCTAAATTGACTTCTGGGGAATATCGTATACCCCCTTTTCCAGGACCTCTTACTGTGCTATGATGAACTCTATAACCTTCGAATATCTCAAGGGATCCATCATCCATCTTAATAGGAATAGTCACTATCAATGCACGTTCTACTCTTTTAAGGTATTTAGTTAAATTAGGATCTAATCCCATTTCCTCTGACACTACATCAATTTGCTTTTTTACAACCTCAAATGCACTTAATTCCATAAGTTTTTACCTTTTTATAATTCTATTTTAATTTAAAATTGCCAGAATTTTATTAGATATTTGATTTTTATTATTATTTTTTAATATTTAAAAAATTTCTAAAAAAACGATCTATAAATTTACTAAGCAATACTGAACAAATTTTAGTGGGTCATTCGCATATCCTCCTGAATCCAACCCTCCAAGTTGATCCAAGATTTTTTGAGGAATAAGATTATCAGCGAGCCATAAATCTTTCAAATTTACTAAAGCCTCTAATCCTTTAACTTGAATTATCTGATTTTGACCTAGATCTAGTGTTTCTAATTTTGTTAACGCTTCAAGGCCTTTAATCTCCCCTATATCGTTCTCTGAAAGAAAAAGATTCTCCAAATTGTTTAATGAATATAATCCTTTAATATGTTTAATATTATTCTGTTTTAAGTTTAAAATTCTTAGATCTTTACAATTATCTAATCCTTTAACCACTGAAATCTTATTTGTATTAAGCCAGAGCGTTTCTAAACTATTTAAAGCATTTAAACCTTCGATTTCTTCAAATGAGTTATTATTTAAATAAAGACTTTTTAACTTGTTTAGGTTATCTAATCCTTCGACTCTTTTAATCTGGTTTCCTGCTAAATTTAATACATCTAAATTTTCCAAATTTTCAAGATTTTTTATTTCTTGTAATTGGTTTCCTGCAATCCATAAAACTTCGAGATTTATTAGATCTTCAAATCCTTGAATTTCCGAAATATTATTCCAGGAAAGATCCAACCTTTTTAAAGATTTTAAAGTATTCAGCCCTTTTAATTCTGTTATTTGATTTCCTCTCAAATACAATTCTTCTAAATTACTTAAATTCTCCAGTCCTTTAATCTCCTGGATTTGATTGCTTACAAGATGCAATATCTTGAGGTTTTCTAATTTTTCTAAACCTTTGATATGGATAATTTTATTACTACCCAAATTTAATATTTCTAACTCCGTTAGGTTTTCTAAACCTTTTACATGCAATATTTCATTAGAACTCAATTCTAAATTCTTTAAATCGTCTAGTTTAGATAATCCTTGTATTTCAGTTATATCCTTTATCTCTAAAAGGCTTAAATCAAGAAATCCTTTTTCTACTTCAAATTTATTCCCGGCTAATTCTACAGATTTCATTAAAAACACTTCAGATGCTATATTTAGATGATAATAAATTGTTATAACAATAATTAGATATAAATTAATTATACTTCACTTTTAATTTATTTATTTTCAAAAAAAAAAAATAAGATAATTTAATTGAGAAAACAAGAATTTCATATTTTTAATATAAAATTTACTTTAAAATCGGAATATCTAATATTATTTATGCATCATACTGAATAACAACACCAATCCTAGGTGCACCACTACGACCCATTTGTGGTATAAAAGAAACTATTTCTGCATTTCTATCTGCGTATTTACTGAGTATTTCATTAACTTGTTCCACAATACTATTTACAATTTTCTCAATTTTAATAGATATTTTGACTGGTAATATAAATATCATTATCTGCTTCAGTTTTTTCACCTTATTTTCAAAATGGTAATTTAATTATAATCTTAGCAATTTATAAATCTTTAAATTCAATTTCAAGAATCTCAATATTTTAATAAGAGTCTTTCTTTACTTTTTTCATTAATTAATATTAATTTCAGTTTTGAAGGGAAATTCTAATGGCACATAATAAGGAAAATAGTTCAAACTCCAAAAATTTTGAAATTATTCGCATAATCGCAATAATTTTGATGATTGTCGGCTTTATTATATTTATGTTTGGACCCCTATCTGTTTTTTTTCCCAATGGATTTTCAATTTTTGACATAATACCGTATTCTTTTGGTGGATTCTTCTTATTATGCTTTTCCACTCTCTTATTGCAATATACTAGACGAAAGAAGCTTACTAAAAAGGGTTTTTATTCTTTTGGAGCACCAACAGAAAAAAAAGAGGGATTAGAAAATTCTAATCAACAACTTCCCCATTTAGTTACTACACCCAGAAATATGGTTACGTGTGAAGTTTGCGGAATTCTAAATAGAAGAGATGCTAAATTCTGTGATAATTGTGGGGAAACTCTTTAGAATTTATTGATGGATTCCAAACAATCTGTTTAATTATAAATCTAATAATTTATAAATATTTAACTCATTTTTTTAAAATTTGAAGCTTTCTGTGGAGTAAAACCTTCTAAGCTATATGAGAAGGATTAATTGAAAGAGATACTTATATTTATTCGTAATAAAAAGGAAAAAAAATAAGAATCTATTTAAGTGAATTATTAATCTCTTTTTTACGTTTTATGACAATTATCAGAGAAACTACATTTATAATAACGATAATAATATAAAAATTTCCAAAGGGTATACCATTTCCTCCTCCATTTCCATCGTCATCCACCTTAGGTCCTTTGTGGATTTGTACATCGTTATAACCAAGGTTTCCAACTGTATCGTTTGCGTAAAATGTAATAGTAACCGTTCCATTTGGTATTGCATTCCAGACTGACTGATCTACTATCTCATCAACTCCAGTAACGGTTATATTTGTGATGTCGGGTAGAGAAATATTTGTTATTCCTCCATTTAGTGTAAACCATACTGAATCTAAGTGGGGTTCGTTGATTACAATAGAAATAGTTGGGGGAACTTCTTCAAAATTGTCGTTAAGGTGTGGTGAATTAATAGTTATTACTGGAGCGATGATGTCTTTTTTAACGATTACTTCATCATATCCAACATTTCCAGATGTATCATTTGCCGAGAATTTAATAGTTATTGTTCCATTACCAAATGCATTCCATAAGGTTTGTTCTATTGGATCATCGAAATCTGTTATATTAAGAACTTCTAAAATTATGGAACTATCATTTAACGTATACCAAACCTGTTCTAAATCTGCAGCAAAAAGTGATACATCATAGCTTGGGGCGTCTTTTCCAAAAAGTTGATTTTCGTCTGGAGTATTAATTGTTATAATTGGGTTATTATCGCCATCCCACCACTGTGGGTAATAATCCTTACTTCCAACGGGACCTGAAATTGTGTAAGGCGTATCACCAATACCATCATCGTTCGCATCTTGACCGGTATAATCGTCCCAAAGATTACCGAGAGTGCCTTTACTCCATTCATTATTAGTTCCGTTATCGTAGGCATTAGAACCTGGATTGTCCATGAATTGATTATTGTAAATTGAATTACGATTGTTGTCGTTATAGATATAGACTCCATTTGAGGAACAATCTTGAAAAGTGTTCCCTGTTATTATATTTTCATCGCAATTAGTAGATAATATTAGTCCAGTAGAATGATTTTCTATCTCATTATCATCAATCGTGTTATTTTGGCAATTATCTTCTAAATATATTCCATGGTGAGTATTGTTATAAATTTCATTTTCCCGAAATATGTTATTATGACAATTGCTAAACAATTGAATACCGTCATTAGAATTATTATAGAACTCATTATTTGTGAATGTATTATCCGAGGAATTATGAAGAAATAATCCATTGTAAGTATTATTATAGAACTCATTATTTGTGAATGTATTATCCCAGGAATTAGACAAATATAATCCCCTTAGTGAATTATTATAAACTCTATTTTCGCTAATCGTGTTGTTCTCACAATTTGGTTTCAAACTTATTCCAAGGATATTATTGAAAATAGTGTTATTAACTAGCGTGCCATTTTTTACGTCAATTAATTTAATTCCCACTCCAAGAAAAGCACTAGCATCGTAGATTGTGCAATTTCTAATTTCAAAAAAGACTTTTGAATTCCAGATTTCAATACCAGAACTTCCACCCCCGGCGTTAATAGTGAGATTTGCGATAAGGTAAGGAACATCCGAGGTTCCTTCTCCAGTACACCAAGGCTTACTTTCTGCCCATGTCCAATTATGTGCTCCAATACCGGTTTCGGAATCATCAATAAAAATCGTCTCCATGGAGTTATTAAAGTAAGCTCTTTTTAGATTTATCTCTTCACATTTGTTGTCTTAATCGCTTAAATCGACTGAATTTCTCTTAAAGTTCGTAGAAACCATAAGTGAAATCGTCGGAATCATTAATAAACTTATGATAACTATTAATTTTTTTTTTTTCATTTTTAAGTGATTTTTTATAGAATTCATTAATTTTCTTTATTGATTTTTTGAAATATAAAAGTTTCTTCATATTTTTACATTTTTGTGAGAAAATACTCGACACATATCAGTTAAAAAGTTTTTACTTTTATTTCAGTTAGGATTGAGATTAAAAATATAAGGTAATTTACTTTCTTCTTCACTATGACTGAAGCTTTATATATGAATGACTCTTATTTAAAAGCTTGGAAAGCTAAAATTGTTAGTATAAAAGATAATAAATACTTAGTCCTTGATAGAACTGCCTTTTATCCCAAAGGTGGCGGTCAACCGTGGGATGAGGGATTTATAATAAAAGATGATCAAAAATTTAAAGTAGTATATGTTGGTAAATTTTCTGGAAAAATCAGTCATGAAATAGATAAACCTGGACTAAAAGAAGGTGATGAAATCAGCTGCGAGATTGATTGGGAAAGAAGATATACCTTCATGCGATATCACACAGCTTCTCATCTAATTAGTAATATACTTTACAATCGAGCTGAGGCTAAAATCACTGGAAATCAAATTGATTTGGATAAAACAAGGATGGATTTCTCAATGCAAGATTATTCTCCTGAGAAATTGCATGCTTTTGTGGAGGAAGCAAACAATATTATAGAGCAGGATTTACCTATTACAATAGATTATATGTCAAGAGAAGAAGTATTAGGAAAACCCGAATTAGCCCGTTTAGCTGTAGGATTACCAGAAAAGATTAAAGAATTTCGCATAGTTAGAATAGGAGATATCGACGAACAAGTAGATGGTGGTACTCATATCAATCATCTAAAAGAAATCGGCAAAATTGAGGTAACTAAAACAGTTAATAAAGGAAAAAACAATAGAAGAATGTATTTTATTTTAAAACAAAATTGAGTTGCTCAGTTAATTAGATCATAAGAATTCTATTATATATTGAAACCATCATCAACTTCTTCCCACTCCTCCGCCTCAAGATCAAATCTTTTCTTTTCATCTTCTTTCTTTTCTCTCTTTAGTTCTCTACGATCCTTACGGGTAAGCTCATCCTTTCGTTTCACATAAATTTTTTCATATCTTTCTCTCAATTCCTCAACATCTTCAACATGACCAATTTTGTCTTCTAATCCATCTTCAAAGAAATAGTTCCTTTTGAATT
>JAUWHL010000163.1 GCA_030605895.1 Promethearchaeota archaeon
GAACTGATCCCTAAATATTGGTGCCAATCCTTCATAATTTTTTTGGCTTAAATCAGTTGCCTCTTCAACTATTTTTTCATATATTTGTGAAAGTTTCTTTTTTTTTTCCATTGTGCCCCTCGCAACAAGAGAATATTCAAAGATATCCGGGATAATAGCTAATAGATGATATTGCATGATCCCAGTAGTTCTATTAGGCGCATCCATAATGATTCCCTTATCCATCAACGAATTTAACATTTCTGTTAAATCCGGATTATCCATATCCGTTTTTTCTTTTAATCGGGTAAACGTCAAGGGAGGATATCTAAAATTAAGCAGAAAGAGGGCCTGTTCTTCAGTTAAGAGCGTTTTGAGGAGCTCGATTAAAGTGTCATTCGCCTGAAAGAGAGGATTACCACTCGCACGAACGATGATTTTTGCCACTTTTAACCAAACTTTTTCCGACATCTTTCATATATCCTAAACGTTGATAATCAGTCAAATACCCTTTTTTATTTATTCTTTTTCATTAAAATATTAGATATTTTTTGCAAATAATAGTAAATACTCCAGATAATATTCCCCCAAGTGTTAGTATTAAGAAACCAGCTGAAGGTGAGAGTCTTTCTGAAACAACTACAATATTTTTACTGCAATTGACAAGCAAAGAGTTTTAAAAGAAAGAGTTTAAAAAAAAAAAAAAAAAAAGTTAGTAGTCTTTATGCGAAATAACTATAGTGGTTTACCCAATATTCGCCATTTTCCCATACTGTTCCATTAATACCGCCACTATACTTTATATTAAACGTATAATGAACATGATTATCCGATCCATCAGGTACATACCATACAGTATCTGTTTGAGGCTCTATATAATAGAGATCTAGTTCACTATCAGAATCATTACCGTCTTGACAATGGATCATATTAAAAGCATGTCCGTATGAACCATAAGCATCACTAGTACTAAGCCACCCAGCATCACCAGAGAAACTATAGAACATAACGGCAATACGCATTCTCCAATTCATTTCCTTTGCTCTAACCATAAGCATTGAAGCAAAATCTCCACATACCCAAGTTTCATTCACATAATCATGAGTATCTGTATCATCTGAACTCAACCAAGAAATAACTTGATTGTAGGTTGGTACTACAGGATTCGTTAATGGATCTTCAATAACATTTGATAGAGACTGATAATCTCCGAATAAGACATTATAATCAGAGATTGAGTTATTATAATCTAGTTCTAAGTCATTATAATCTTGATCTAAGTCATCATATCTATCTCGTAATGTTGAAATGTCTCCGATCGCTAAAGCAAATATAACACCACCAACACTAGCTCCGCCTATTATCAAACCTAATATTCCTATTATTGCTAATTTTCCTCTCATTTTTCTATCCATTTTTTTATTAGATGTTTATCTTTTTGACCACTTCGAGAGTTCCGAATATAAATATAACAAAATAAGTTTTATTTATTTGTATCTATTTCGATAATAGATTTCTTTAGATTCAATTAAGATTCATTTATTAGTGATCACTTTTCTAATGTTTGGGAAGAAAAAAATTTTTTAATACTTGAATCAAATATGGAAGTCCACTAAAACTATCAGTTAAATATTTTACTAACTCCTTATAATTCATTTTTCTATGTAGGGCTCCTTGGTCTAATAAAGAAAAAATATATGTAATCAAGTTTGCTCTTAAATCTTTAATTTCAGTTTTAAATTGACCTGTTATCCTAAAAATTTCCTAAAGATTTAATTATAAGTATAGATCCATATTAAATTTGATAAACTAATGCCCACTGAAAAATTATCGTTAAAATCGAAATTGGCATATGGGGTTTTTGGAGCGGGTATTAGCTTACCTTCTCAAATTACTTTTTCAGCGATAACTTTCTTTTATAACACGATATTAGGGTTGAACGCTGAATTAATTGGAATCGCTTGGTTAATCTTTTCAGTTTGGAATGCGATCAATGATCCTTTATTTGGTTTCATAGAAGATCACACTAAATCAGAAAAGTATGGCAGGAGAATCCCATATATTCGATTCGGTGCTCCGATTTATGGAATAGTTTTCATTTTATGTTGGATTCCATTTGCAGATGCAAATAATCAAGTAGCCCTTTTATTCAACTTAATTATCGTTCTGTTTGCCTTTGATACTATATTTACAATATTAGGTCTCATAAATTTTACCCTTCCAGCAGAAATGACAATAACGGCAAAAGAAAGAGGTAACTTATTGGTATATAGTAATATATTAACTTCTATCTCACTTTTAATTTCTTTCATATTACCTATTTTTTTGTTAACCGGATATGAATCGCCTGAAGAAACTACACCTTTTCTTATAACGATGATTTTTGTGGGCATTATCTCCGCTATAATAATATTCATAAGTAGTTTTTACTTAAAAGAAAATAAATACACACAAATGGAAGATCCACTTCCAATCATCAAGGGTATAAAAGAAACTTTTAAAAACAAACCATTTCTAATTTTTGAAGTATCTAACTTTTCTTTTACTATTGCCCTAACAATCCTTACTACTGCCATTTTTTATTATGGGCAGTATGTTTTAAGAGTAACCGGTTTTATCGCTACAATTCCATTATTAGTAGTCTTCATAATGATATTTACGTTCTTGGTGATTTTTAATAAAATAATTGGGAAATATGGTGTTAAGAAAACCTTTATTTTGGCATTGATATGGACAGGATTGAGCTTTATTCTAACTTTTTTCATTGGATGGTCGTTGAATTTTGCTATAATCGGATTCATCCTAATAGGTATCGGACTTTCAGGATACATGCTAACAAACCAAATTGTTGTTGCTGATATAGTCGATTATGACGAAATAAGAACGGGAAAGCGCAGGGAGACCACATATTCTGGAATAAATGCATTGCTTACGAAACCGGCAATCTCCCTCGCAAATTGGCTGTTCTTGTTAATAATAATATCTTTTGGATTCGATTCAGAACAACAAACTCAAGAATTCCCTGCTCAACTGGGAATCATGATTGGATTCTGGCTTATTCCCTCCATCTTTTTGATCTTTGGAGCACTTATCATGTTTTTTTACCCTCTGGATGGCACACAATGGCTTTCTCAAAAAGCAGAAATAATTAAAATTCATGAGAAAAAAGAATTCGAATATCTAAAATATTTACAATCAAAAAGAAAATTAAATGAAGATTAGAACGCAAGTAACAACAATTTTACAGCCTCTTTTGAATTTAAGACAAGTTCATCATTATCAGAAATAATGTAGAAGTCCTCCGGTTCTTGAATACTTTCAAACCTAATTTTTCTTATTTTTTCTTCGGTTTTCATTCCTATCATTATATGAAAATAAGAAAGAAGGCAATCCAGAAATTTGTCGTTATTAACCTCATATTAAATAAAATTATTTTGAAAAAGAAGAGCTCTTTATGGTAATAGATGAATTTACTGAGAACTATATTGAATGCTACTGGTATTTCTTATAATGAACTCAAAAGTTTTCAATAGATTTCCATTCACAGTAAGATTTAAAAGTAAGAAAAGTTTTACTTATAAATAGGAAAGTAAAAAATGATGATTAATGGAGATAATAGCAAAAATAACTGTAAGTGAAAAAGGGCAAATAACCATTCCCAAAGAAGTGAGAGAGCGATTGAACATTTTAAAAGGGGATAAGATTATTGTTTATTTGAAAGACAATGAGATCATTCTGAAAAAACCCGAAAAAAGAAGGCTTGTAGAGATCTTAAAAAGTCATACTCGTTGGGGGGTTAAAGGAGTTGAATTTCAGAGGAAATTAAGAGAAGAATGGGATTAATGAAAATAACAATCGATACTAATATCTTTATAAATGTTAAAGAAGAAGAAGAGCCATTTTTTAAATATTCTTCTAAAATTTTAGATGCGATTGAAGACGGACAATTAAAAGGAGTTATTTCGATTATTACAATCGCAGAACTGTGTGTAGGTTACTATAATGTAAACAAACCTAAAGAGAAAGATGAATATATTTCGAAGTTATATTCACAAGATAATTTCATAATCGTTAATTTGGATAGAGTAGTAGCTGATCAATCTGCAAAAATTCGAAGTAAAACAAATCTTTTATTACCCGATAGCATTATTGTAGCAGCTTCTTTACTTGAGAAAGTATCACTCTTAATCTCTAATGATGAAAAATTTAATCAAGCAGAGAAATTTATAAAGGTTTGCACTTCAGAAGAGTTCTGCGAGAATTATCTAAGTTCAAAGTAAGAATTGTGAAAAGGAAAGGATAAGGAAAAATCTGCATCCAATGTAAAGGGAATTGTCAGTCCTAAGGCATGGATTTTATTGTCCAAATTGTCATAAAGAATCGCTTTAAGTTATTACAGTCTTAAGTATAAAATGAGGGGCGATCCAGAAGATGATATTCCTTATTTGTGTGAGGTAATTAAATCTGGGAAAATATATGAAATGGATTAACTTTTAAATATAATCATCAGATTCTATTTTGATATTATTTAATCATATATGACAATATTATGATTTATCGTAAAACGGTTACAGAACAAAAAGCTAACCCTAAAGTGTCTATTTATTGAAAAATAAGCCTTAGTTTTTTTTAAATTGATTCAAAGACCATTAAGATTCAGGGGATAATAATTGTTAGATTAATTTTTGTAGAGATGCGTGAAATAACCGAGAATTAAAATCAATTTATTTTTATTACTATAGAATAAATATTTAATTAAATGCTCCTTTATAATAACTATGAACTTCTCTTTTGATAAGATTGCAAATGCTCTCTACATTCGATTTTCAAGTGAAAAAATCTCAAATTCAGATGAAATAGCAGAGGGAATTATAATCGATTATGGTAAGAATCAAAATATTGTAGGTGTGGAAATTTTAAATTTTACAGAGAGAAAGCCAAATCTTAATGATCTCGTTAAAATGAATAGTGAAGAATTAATACCGAGATTAGCACAATACCAATAAAGTTCATTAAATATGAACTGAAATGATAAGAGACATAAATAACCTTATTGAACCGCTTCCATATCTTTTATACTCAATTTAATGTAATCAAGATAACTTAGACCCTTCATTTCTGCTTCTTTAGCAATGATCTTTCTTGCGATATGAATTTGCTGCAAAGCAAAATCATTTGGAAATTCACTTTCAATTTCTTTTTTAATTTTATCTAGTTCTTCTTTTTCTAACATTATATCTCAATCTCTATTATAATAATTCAGCAGGGGTTAATATTTCTATTTGTCTTAAATTTTTTAAACTGCTAATCATTCTAACAATATCCTTTGTTTTTTTTCTAACAATATGCCTAAAATTCCAACTTAAAAGAAAATCCATTTCATTAATTATAGCTATAGCAACATGATAAGCATCTTCAGAATATGATACATTGATTGCTCCCCTCTGAATGATTTCTCTTGCTAATTCTTCAACCTCATCCGAAACAGAAAGAACTATAAATTTTGTTATGCTTCCTTTCATTAATTATAGCTATAGCAACATG
>JAUWHL010000167.1 GCA_030605895.1 Promethearchaeota archaeon
ATACTTTTAACCGATTATGAAGAAGAAGTTGTTGTTGAAGAAATTAATAGGGTCTCTGAGATTATAGGTGATTTTTCAGAAGATAATATAAAAATAATGAGCGTTAAAGTTAATATCGAGTATCTAGAGGTATTAATGAACTATTTCGGAGAGTTAGTAATAATGAAGAATCATATCAGTCAACTTTTAAAAGAGAAACAAGATAGAACAATTTCAAGGTTAATTGATAAAATGGATAAGCCTTTTCTAGATATTCAAGAAATTCTTTTCAAATTAAAACTAGTTAGGGTTGAGGCTACTTTCAGAAAATATAAACGACTAGTTCGTGATGTAGCAAATGAAACTGGTAAAAAATTGAGACTAATTCTTGAAGGAACTAATGTTGAAATCGATAGAAAAATCTTAGAAGAAATTAATTCTCCAATGGTTCACTTAATTAGAAATGCAGTTTATCATGGAATCGAATCACCAAGGGAACGAGTTAAAAAAGGGAAAAAAGAACTTGGTACATTAAAACTAAGAACATATAGAAGAGCAGGATCAATTTTCATAGACGTACAAGATGATGGTGCCGGAATTAATTATAATAAAGTAAGAGAAAAGGTTGTGAGTAGAGGTTATTATAACTCAGAGGATGCTAAACAGTTAAGTAACGAAGATTTACATCAATTCATTCTTATGCCGGGGTTCTCTACACTTTCAGATGCGGATATTATTTCAGGTAGAGGTATAGGTTTAGCTATTGTGGCAGAAAAAATAAAGGAGTTAGGTGGTACTTTTAATATTCAATCACAAAAAGATGTCGGTACAAAATTTACTATAGAAGTACCATTTACTAGAGCAATATTAAGAGCTCAACTAATCCAGGTCGCCGATGACTTATTTGCTATTCCAACCGAGAATATAAAACAAATATATTTTTACAATCCTAATCAAGTTGAATACATCGAAGGGGAACAACATTATAAAATAAATTCAAAATCAATGCCAATAATACATTTAAATGAATATTTGAAAATGGATGACAAAAGCATGACGAATTCCCATAAAAAAATTGCTATCTTGTGTCAAAGAGATGAGGAAAATTCGGCAGTATTTATTGCAGATAAACAACTTCAGCAATTGGATGTAGTTGTAAAACCATTCAAGTCAAATTATTCTGATTCCCGAGATATTTTAGGATCTACGATTACAGGTGAAGGAGTAATATGTCTAATAATCGATGTTTTGAGTATAATCTCATCAAAAATAGATGAAAAAATAATTTCTAATTTAAAATAATTTTTTTTAATAAATAATAATATATCAAATGAAGAAATACTTGGAGGAAAAATAAGATGGGTTTTAAAAAAATAGATTATGATGAATTAAAGACAAAAATTAGCCCAAATTTTCTTGGCATCCCTATAAGGGAAGGAGGTAAATTAATCCAAAAAAGTCATAGAGAAAAGAAAATTGAATTAAGTTATACAGGTTCAATATCAGAAGTACTGATATTAAATGAAGAGTTTTTGGATTTTCATTATCAAAACAATGGAGCAAGAAAAGAAGTTACAGGTAATGGAAATATTTCAATTTTTAATAACTCTGTTAAAGACAGAATTTGGGATGCAAATTTACAATTTTCAGGCTCACAATTTGATAATCAAAAATCAGAAAATAATCTTAATTTAGGGATTTTTGAGCCTAATTCAAATAAAGTATTAAAATATGAAATTGTAAATTCTGATGATTTACCAGATTTAATAGAAGTGAATGAAAATATTGAATATCTTAGTGAAGAAATCAAAATCATTAAAAATGATTATGAGGAATTGGATGTAATTGAAAATGATACCATGAAAAAAGGTAATAAAAAAAATTATTTACTATTATTGGGAAAAGAAAACAAGGTAAAATTTTCAATTGATATTGTAAACATTTCAACTTCTATAATTGAGAATATTAAATTTAAGAAATCATTTACAGAGAATTTTTACGATTTAGAATTTAACAGTAATAAAGGTAAAGAATTTAAAATATCAAGAAATTCTATAGTCTGCTCTTTAAATAATCTAAATCCTGGGGAACAAGCAGAAATTACTATTCTAGCAAAAGTATTCCCTAAAAAGAAAGAAAATATTAAAACTGGAAATATTGAAATAACATTTAACTTATCAAATAAAGTAATTTCAGGAGTAAATGTCAACCACTTCTCAGCATATTCACATGCAATGCACGCTATTAAGAAATCAGAGAAGAATCATGCTCCAAATCACTGGCAATGTTCACTTATATTCGAGAATCATAGTGATTTTAAAATGAAAATAAATTCTGTTTTAGTTTATGATAAAACTAAATCAAAGAAAATCCTAGATTTAGATTTTAAAGCATCAGGAAATACGATTATAAATCCTCGTGGTAAGTACAAGACAGAATATTTTGATTTTATTGACGAAAAGGAGCCAATATTTTCAAGAAAAGTAGAATATTCTGTAGAATATAATACTGAGAGGAATTCAATGATTACTTCTAGATTTGATGATAGTTTCTTTACAGTAGCCAATTTTGCAATAAAGAAGAAATTATCAGAAGATGAAATTAAATCATTTGAAGAAACGTTATTAAGCTCTAAAATTGTTATAAATAATCATGGTACTGTTCCAATTAACGGACTTCAAATTATAGAAAGGATCCCTGAAGATTTCTTACCATCAAGAAATATTGCAGATTATACCTTATATAGATCATCTGGTAAACTAGACATTCAAGAAATTGAATTAAATGTAAAACCTGATGATGATGATCCTTCTCATGAGCATACTATTGAATTAAGTATTAATTTAAAAAATGGCGTTTTAAAATCAGTAATTGAAGTAGAAGACTTTTTAGAATTGAAATATCCAATCAAAGCTATAACACCAGATAATAAAAAAGTTTATGGATTTCCACTTAATGTCTCTGCATTTTATCCGAAATACGAAAATTCTGACTTGAAAGAATTTTATATGATAACTAATAATCTCTCTGAAATGGAAGAATCTTCAATACAAATTTCCCATAAAAGACGTAAAGTGATGGTCGGAAAACAAATATATCCAGGAAGAAGTATTAATGAATTTGCTATTTATATTGTAGCAAAAAATGGATCAAGTATGAAACTTAATGACGTGAATATTACAGATTCTTTTCCAGATTCTTTTGAATTAATCTCCGCAAATATAGAACATAAGCTGAGTAAACCTAATAAGAACGGGGAACATAACATTTCTTTCACAATTGATACTCTTTTACCTTACCAAGAAAGAGAGATAATGTATTATCTAAAAAGCATAAGTGGAAAAGAAGCTAAATATTCAGAGTTAGAATCATTTTTCGTAGGATAATTAATTAAAAAAAAATTATGAAAAAAAATAAGGAGGAAATAATATGAAACTACAGTATTATGAGATGATGGATGATAAGTCGAAGAAGTATTTATTATATCTCATTGAACAGGTTTTACCGCATTTTACTATAAGCGAAATGCAGAT
>JAUWHL010000120.1 GCA_030605895.1 Promethearchaeota archaeon
AAGAATTAAGATCATAATAAGATTACAAATAAGATCTTTTCAGATTGTTAATATTCTCAATACTTTGCTTACAATAATTAACTAGTTCCTGAGCATCTAAGAGCTTAACTAACTTTCTTGATTGTGTATTTTTTTCAATAGTTAAATATGATTCATAAATTGGATTACCCCTAATATCTATGTTAATTAACTTTTTAAGTGCCTCTAATCTTTTTATCTCAGAAATTTGATTATATGAAAGTTCTAATCTCATTAAATTCCTTAGATTTTGAAGTCCTTTAATTTCAGTTATTCGATTCCATTTCAGAGCGAGTAAGACCAAATTTTTTAGATTGTAAAGACCCTTGATTTCAGAAATTTTATTTTTCTCTAAATTTAGATATTTTAAATTTATTAGAGTTTCAAGTCCTTCAATTTCAAAGATTCTATTACTTCCTATGTACAACTCATTTAATCCAGTTAAGTTTTCTAACCCGGTTATTTCTGCAATAAAGTTCTCATAAAGGTTCAACTCTTTTAAACTAATAAGGGTGTTTAGACCTTTTATTTCAGATATTTGATTATTATATAGAAATAACCGCTTTAATCTTGTTAAATTTTCTAATCCAGTTATTTCTGTAATCTGATTATATCTAAGATTTAATGATTCTAAATTTATTAAGCTTCTAAGTCCTTTAATTTCTCGAATATTATTACCTGAAAGATTTAGTTCTTTTAATTGAATAAGATTTTCAAGCTCTTTTATCTCAGAAATAGCATTGATCCCCTTTTCACTTAAATCTAAGATGTTATCCCAGATCTTGATCTTATTACCTTTAAATTTGATATAACTCATTAAATTCCCTACTTTTCAAATAAATCGTTTTGAATCTCTCTCGGAATATTTGTCAATCACATTCTTTAATTCGGTATTTAAATCAATTTTATAATAATTTGCAATACATACTACAGCATAAATAATATCGGCTAGTTCTTCACCAACCCTAATTTTCTCATTTTTCTTTTTTTTTGGCTTATATCCTTCAAGATGATTGATCTCTTTTGCTAATTCACCAACTTCTTCAATAACAGCAGATAACATTGCCAATGGAGGCCAATATCCTCCATGCTTATTGATCCAATCATGTATTATACGTTGAATATCTTGAAGAGAACTCTTCTCAGACATAAGTATAATATTTCTTAATGATTTAAAAAATCAAATTAAAAAACAATATTTTAACTCTCTTACGATCAAAATTGAATTATAAACTAAAGAATCCAATTAGAATTAAAAAATGAAGAACACTACTAGTTAAATAAATGTTCTCGCTTCCGAGCTTCCCATTCAGCCTTTTTTCCCGGATTATATCTATTTACTTCACTATAGTATCCTGTAACTCTTGAATATACTTTTACATCTCCAGAATGACACTGGGGACATATAAAACTTCCACCTCGGAACATCTTTCTACAATGAGGACAGTAAGTAAAATCTGGTGTATATGCAAAATAAGCTGTATTTGTATTAAGACAAATATTCTTTGTAAGTTCCCACAAACCTTCAATATCTGGTTTTTGTTCTCCAAGCCAAATATGAGTAATAACTCCCCCGTTTACAATCGGATGAAGATCACCTTGTTTTTTAATTCGTACTGATAATGGGATTTCAGCATCATACCTAAAATGGTCAGAATTAGTATAATAAGCAGACTTTCCAGATGATTGAACAATAGCTTTTTTAGGAAAATGTTTTAAATCTAATCTAGCAAAACGACCAGAAGAACTCTCACTGGGCTGTTCCCATAGAGAGTAATACTTTTTATCTCTCTCTGTCATAGTATTACACTTAGCAACCATGTAATTCAATATTTTTTTTCCTAAATTATATGCTGTATCATTTTCATGTAATTCAAATCCAGTTATACTTTTCACAGCCTCATTTAATCCAGTAAATCCAATCGAGAGGTTCTGATCATTTATATTGAAAATTGGTTTACCATTTATTTTACCACTACATAGAGGTAGATGTCCAGTTTTCAATCTTTTTTCTATTAACTGCCATTTTTTAAGTAAAACTCTCGCTGAAAGCTCAATTTTCTTATCCAATATTGCAAAATAATCATCTTCGTTTTTAGACAAATAAGCATAGCGAGGAAGATTTAAACTAACACTTTGTAGTGAACCAATAGTAACATAATTTTCCCACACGTTAACATTTTTACGTTTTTCAGGATCAAGAATGCATTGCTCAATAATTTGATTACCACTTAGAAACTTCCTACAACATTGACTATGAATCTCATCGGGCATCCAATCTGGACACATGTTAAGGAAATATGGGGTACCCATGGTAGCTACTTCTTCCATTAATTTTAAATAAGATGGTTCAAACTCTCGTAGCCATTCTTTCTTTATTTTAATCTCATGTTTTGGAAATGCAAAAAGCTTTCCATTATGATCACCCTGAATATATACATCAGTTAAAGCATCAAAAAGTTTGAGACATTCTCCTTTATAATCTCCATAAGTTCCAACTAACTTTCCATGTGGACCAACAGCAGGAATATTCAATAGACCATCAGGTATAGTCGGAGTACAAGAAATCGAAGTAAAGGGTACTTGGCCCCCTCTCGCCGCAAAAATTTGATTTGTTTCAAAAATTAAACATTGCATTGATTGTTCAATTTCTCTATCAGAAATACCACGTGCATAAGGTGCTAAAAACGTAGTAATGTAATCATAACCTTGTCCTCCACTAAATTCTCCTTGAATTATCCCAAGCCATTTAGCAAGATGAGTAACCGCCACACGTAAACTTCCTGCGGGACCTGATTTACTACAATGTGCCCAACTCTCAACTGGGGGTAATCCATGTTCCAGAACCATTCGGGGATCCCATTCTTGACAGAAAGGTCTTAAATCAAAGTATCTTAACATATGAACATGTATATCACCAAATAAATGAGCGTGAGCTTCCTCAGAATCTAATATTCTTAAAAGAGCATATTCATCAGATATTCTATTTGCTGCCCAGTGATGAATACTTTCAGGATTCATATCTTGATTTGCATTTTCATCTACTCCGTATTCTAAAATTGCCTCATAATCCATTAAAGGCATTCCAATCCTAGTATATAATTTGCGTTCTTCTTCAAAATGTTGTTCAGATAAGATTGAGCACACAATCTCTCTAATATGAGGACCTGATAAAAATCGAATTCCAGAAGAGATTATTCTTCTAACTACTAATTCAGTGATCTTATCGGCTAAGATCTGGTCTAAGCCTGTTTCCTTTACTAGGCTTTGTTCAATTTTGGCAAGATCAAATGGTACTACGTCACCTTCTGTTCTAAAAACTTGTGGTAATAATTTAGTTAAATATTTGCGATTAACATTTTCAACTTTTTTTTCTATTTTAGGTTTAGAATCTGATACCAATACCAAAGTAATTATACCCCTTTATCATTTTATAAATCTTTAATTTTAAAATAGTGAAATATTACAATAGTTTTGATTAAAAAATTTTTGTCGATGACATGAACTGAATTTAGAGAATTATTAATCGTTTATTATCGTTAATATTTTACCTCTTTTGATATAAAAATTTATTTGTTTTTCCAATTTAAACTTATTTTATTAACACTTTATTTGAAATTTTAAAAGCTGCCTAGAAAAATAACGATAGAATTCTTAATTTTTTGGAGACATTTCAATTTCTAATTTATTGATTCTGTGATTACACATAACACAAATTAATGTCGAAGATCTTCTCAATTTTTCTCAGATTTTATTATATAAATTTTATAAGAAGTAATACTAAGTATATTTAAACAAAAAGTTAGATTGAGATATCTTAAAGTGAACCTCTAATATGGCTAGAAATGTTAAAAATAAAGAAAATGTTCAATCAATAGAAGCATTAAAAGGAGTTTTTCGAAGAACATTGTTATATAATGATTCTTTAATGCTTTGTCATTTTATACTTGAAGAAAATGCGGAAATACCAATGCATAGTCATGAAGAACATCAAATTGGATATGTAATAAAAGGAAGAATTAAATTTATAACAGAAAATGGTGAATTCATTGCTAAAAAAGGAGACAGTTATATTTTTGATTCTAATGAAAAACACGGAGCAAAAATATTAGAATATACAGAAGTAATTGATGTTTTCAATCCTTCTAGAGAAGACTATAAATAATAAAAGAGATCTAATTCTTTTCTTCAAGGAAATAATATTAATGCAGTTATTACCATTGATATGCAGCAACAGCAAAAATAGCAAACATACAGAATAAAAATTCTCCCAATAACCAATCGTGAAAGAATCTTTGTTTATTTTCTTTATTCTCTTTTATTTTTGTTGCTAAAGCAAAACTAATTGCCGAATTTGTACCAGTAAAGATAATAAAAGTAAAAGTCATAGCTGTTAATTCTAAAGATATTAATGCTAAGATGTTATCAAATAGTATCCAAACACCCATAAATCCAATAAGTGCAAATAAAAATAACCAACCCGAAAACTGAATAATTTTTTGAAATTTTATATCCAGTTCTGAAATTTCTGAAGGCCTTTCAATTCTTTTTTTTTTAATTTTCGACATAAAAAATATGATTGTATGCTTTTTGAATATTAAAAATTTTATAATTCTTAATCTTTATCATTTAACCTATGTTTATATTTTAAAGTCTATTCTTTAAAAATAAAATAGCTTTTGCAATATCTCCATTACAATCTTTTAAAACAGATTCTGCTTCTTTTTTATCCACGTTTGCTTGTGTTGCGACTAGCATTATATCATTTTCTGTTATCATTGGTTTCATTTCGGAATCTTCTTCAGATGGTAAATCTATATCTGCTTCCAAGCTTTCAATAGTAAAATTTTCTGGGGAAACTTCTTCTGATTGACCAATTACTTGATATATTTCCTGACCCGCTTGTTTCATACGAAAAATTTCAGGTTGATCTATGATTATCGTTTTTTCGGGACCTTCTATAATAACTCTTGTAGCATCAACGGGTTCCATATCTATACCTTGTTGTGCCATCCTTCTCCGCATCTGTCTTGAGCCAAATTGCTGTCCATCTCGCTTAACTGAAGGTTGAGGGCGCTTAGGTTTACTTTTTGATTTACTTTGCATTTCTTTTGGTAACTTTACCAATTTTCTTCACTTTAAATTCTGTTTCCTATCTTAAGTTATATAATAATTTGAAATTTAAATTTTTAATTTATTAATTCCTTTTCTTATATTTACAGCAATACCTCTCGAGAATGATTTTGCATAAGAAACAGGGATTTTTAATTTACCTATTCCCAACAACTCATCATCTTGATTTACTACTATAACTTCATCAAAGGGTCTTAAATTTTCATCAATATTAACGACATGTTTACAAAAAACATTTCTTCCTTTTTTAATAAACTCTGAAATTTCATTTAACACAACAACCCTTAATTTTGGAGGACTAGTGTTAGAAACTACTTTTTTAGCTGAATATAGAGTTAAAGTAAAAAATCCATTTGTAGGTCTAAGTGTGAGTAATAGATTATTCTCATAATATATATATCTAATTTTATTTGTCTTTGGTGATCTTACAAGTTTTACTTGATCTAAATTATCAAAAAGTATATCAGTTATTTTTTTACCAAATTGATAATCTGAAATTGCCTTTATTTGTCTTAAACCTAATAATATTTCAGTTTCCATAGAAGAATTGATGAATAAGTTATTTAATTTAAAAAAGAATGAATATTTTAATAATTTATAGATATTGACTACTAGGAGTAAAGTCTGGATTCTACCCACTGATCTTTTACTTTATTCATTACTTTATTAACAGCATCAATAAAATCTTTATTGATAATCTTATCAGCATCTTTTCTAATAGCGAACATTCCTGCCTCTGTACAAATTGCTTTAATATCAGCGCCAGTGGCCCCTTCTGTGAGATGTACTAGTTTTTTTAAATCTAAAATATCTTCAATTTGTAAATTTCTGGAATGAATTTTAAAGATCGCTTCTCGAGCTTCGTCATCAGGAATTGGAAAATCAATCATACGATCAAATCTCCCAGGTCTCAAGAGTGCGGGATCTAAAATATCCACTCTATTCGTTGCACCAATGATTTTTACATCGCCTCTTTGTTCAAATCCATCCAATTCACTTAGTAATTGCATAAGAGTCCTTTGAACTTCTCTATCTCCAGAAGTAGCTATCTTCAGTCTCTGAGAACCAATTGCATCTAATTCATCAATAAATAAGATGGTAGGGGCTTTTTGTTTTGCTAAGTTAAATATTTCCCTTACTAAGCGGGCACCTTCTCCAATAAATTTCTGAACTAATTCAGATCCAATAATTCTTATAAATGTTGCTTCAGTTTCATGAGCGACAGCCTTAGCTAATAAAGTTTTTCCTGTACCAGGAGCACCAAATAACAAAACTCCTTTAGGTGGGTCAATTCCAATTTTTTTAAATAATTCTGGTTTTTTCAAAGGTAATTCTACAGTTTCTCTTACCTCTACTATTTGTTCTTCTAGTCCTCCTACATCCGAATACGTTATATCAGGAATAGAATCAATTACTTCCATTCCTTTAACAAAAGGATCTAATTTTGTAGGTAAAACCTCCATAATTGCGAATGTTCTTTGATTTAAAGCAACTCTCGTTCCCGGTGCCAATTTTTCATTTTTCACTTTTCTACTGGTATTAACAACGAAACTTGGACCTGTTGAACTTTTTACGATTGCTCTTCCCTTTTCATCTAAAAAATCTATGATTGTTGCTGATACTAATGGAGGTTCTCTTAATCTATCAATTTCATTTCTGAGGCTATGTAATTCTTGTTCTAACCTTAATCGTTCGGCATCTAATAATTGTTTTTCTGTTTCTAAGTTTCGGAGTCGTTTCTCTAAATGTCTGGTATAAGTGATGAGGTATTCTCCATCTTTACCTTCTTCTTTTTTCTTCTTTTCTTTAGTCGTAGTCAAAAAAAGTATACCCCTTCTTTTCTTACTTTCAATTACATTTTTAAGAAATTACTTTAATTTATTAATAAACTTTTAATCATTTAAATTTAAGGTTAGTTCTATTTGTTTACTTAAAAATGTCAATTTTTAAATAATTTATAGATTATAAAATATAATGCTAGTTAACCGTAAATTATAAGAGTTTAAAATCAAATTCTATAAATATAAAGCATTTCTTCAACCATTCAAATTTGAAATAGATATATGCCAAAACCACAATATAATGAAATTGATAAGGAATGTCCTATATGTGGTAGTATTATTTGGGGTAAGGGGCAAAGGATTCTATTAGAAGGAGCGAAAATCACAGTTTGCCATAATTGTGCTCAACATGGAATAAAAATTCAAAAGCCTCCTACGAGTAAACACATTAAAAAATTATACTCCCATGATAAGAAAAGTCACCCTAAACGTCCAATTTTAAAAAAACCTAATGTTGATGACTTAGAAATAATTCAAGATTATACTAAAAAAATAAGAAATGTGAGGAGTTCACTAGGACTTAATCAAGATCAATTTGCTCAGAAGTTAAATGAAAAACCTTCCTTACTTAGAAGAATTGAAGCTGGTAAAGTAGAACCTACTATTAAATTAGCAAAGAAAATAGAAGATGTATATAAAATTAAAATTCTGAAAAAAACTACCGAAATTGAAGCTAATGTTGAGAGCACTAAATATATGAAAAAATCTAGTGGAACTTCTCTTGGTGACATTGCATTTATTAAAAAGAAGAAATAAATCAAACTTTTATGTTTTTATGTATATTTAGATTTAATTTTAGTAATTTTCACTAAAGTAGAATTATATGCCCCTGAAAATCCTAATTCTTCTGGTTCATCAGGAGTAAAATGATTCACATTTAGATTTTCTTTTAAAGTCGATGATAAACCAGAATATATTAACGCAGTTCCATGTTTTAATATGGATGATTCAGCTAAAATATACACTCCCGTGTTATATTCATTAGAAACAAGCACGTCATCACCCTTTTTTAAATCTAAAGCTTCAATATCTTCTGACGTCAAAAAAATTTTATTAAATTCATCGAGATATCTGATATTGACCTGTCCTAATTGAGAATGTAAAAAATAAAAATGAGAAGGTGAAATAAGTAAAAATTCATTCATTTTTTTGGATAATTTACGCTTTAATTCATTTTCTCCAAATTCAAAATGAGGACCTTTGGCTTGAATCCTATTATTGAAAGTAGGAAATTCTAGATTATTAAAAGGAACAGAATCATTATCGAATAATAAATAATAACCTAATTTTTCAATACTTTCTTGAATTTTTAATGGGAACATTTTTAAACAATTTTTAAAAATGGTCACTTCTGATTCCTGGAAAACTTTATCATTATACCCTATTTTCAAAGTTAATTGTTGGAAAAACTCATAATTGGACATACAATCTTGATATGGACATGGACCTCCAATATTAACAGATAGACTAGGTATATAATAAGGAGATACTATATCATGTGTTTCTAAATCAAATTTTGCCGGGATAACGATATCTGCATACTTCGTAGTTTCATTTAAGAACATATCTAATACTATTATAAATAGATCTTTATTCATCAATTCTTTTCTTAATAAGTTTTGATTAGGCAGTGAGCTTGCTGGATTGAAATTATATACGAATAACATTTTATAATTCTTAGATGCTAAAGCAGAACCCAATTTTATTATAGGAATTTCTTTCATTTTGGGTCTTTCTTTATTATTAGTTATATAATCTTGAAGAGGTCGAAGAATGGGTTTTAGAAAATCACTCTGAGAATAGATCAACCCCGTACCAGATTTTCCAATATTCCCAAGTAAAATTTGAATTAAAGCAATAGATTTCACTATTCTTCCACCATAGAAATCTTTCTGAACCCC
>JAUWHL010000266.1 GCA_030605895.1 Promethearchaeota archaeon
ATGGGAACTGCTACAGCTATTCCTTCTGGAATATTATGAATTGCAATCGCAACAGCTAATAAAATTCCCATTTCAACACTTTTTAATGTTCCAACAAAAGTAGCCATTCCTTCTGGAAAGTTATGGATAAATATACCGAGCATAACTAGTAAGGATGTTTTTTCTAATTTATTATTAGATTTCTTCTCCTTATCTTCAAATTCATACTTGTGTGAAATTCCAATATCAATTACAAGCATAAGAATCATCCCTATAAAGAAAAATATGTGTCCTATAAAAAAAGTTGAAGCTTCTATCCCCGCATTTAATAATTCCACAAACGAGATGAGAATCATTACACCTGCAGAGAATCCCATTATAAGTGAAATGAACTTCTTACTTGGTTCTTTAACCAAGAAGGCAATTAAGCTTCCTATCGTTGTAGATAATCCAGCTAAAGTTGTTAAAACAAGAGCATATAATAAAGTTGCTATATCAATCATAATTTCTTACATATTTACTATTTTTTTGATATTAATTAATTAGCTTAATAGAGCTTTAATATTTTAGAATTTCAATCAGACTATAATAGTTACCAAAAAAATATATTAAAAATTACTATTAAATAATATTGTACTAATTGATGTAAACCACAGTGGCTCCACAAATGTCAGCAATGCTTAGCATGTATGAATTTTTGCCCTGAAAAATCTATTCAATTTAGTAAAGAAACATTAAAAACACAAAGATATCTTCATCCTAAAATTGTAGTCCAAGATATAGTAAGCCAGAAAAAATTACCTCATAATATTTTTTTTAAAACCGTTTATCTAGTTCAATTCCACAATTTGGACAATGTTTTTTTTCTTGACTAAATTTATCCATTTTTAAAACTTTAGTTAGCTCTTTCTCTAGATTTGAATAGATATCTTTTAGCATTATATCTTCAATTGAAATTAACTTTAATTTACCTTTTCGATATAATTCAAGTTTTTCTTCTTTTCTTTTCATATAATCTTTTCCGAAATACCCCCAATATTCTATATAAGTCTTATATTCTGGGAGATACCAATCATACTTGATTGATTTACCTCGTACTTTGATTGTATTCTCATATTCATGATCAAGACCAAGGCGATGAAGATGATTGTCGATTACTAATTCTCCTTTGGATCGTACAATATGTCCATCAAGACATTTAAAGCTAGTGGCTACTTGCGGGATATATTTCTTTTTTAAAAATTTTTTGATTTTTAAGATAAGCCAAGCAATTACTATAAAACAAACAACAAAAATTACACCACCTAAAACAAAGAATGTAAGAATTTGACTCAAAACAAATCACATAACAATAATTTTAGATTTTTCTAAGGTTAATAGAATTTAATTTAATAAAATTGATCATCTATTCATTTAATTAATTTTTCTCTTATTTATAATTTCATACTGAGTAGTTAACAGTAATTTTTTTTTAAGAAAAATCTTTTAAATAATTTCTTTCATTAAAAAATATGATTTAATGAGCAAAATAAGAAAAATAGAGAATAGTAATAGAAAAATTAAAAGGATTTTAGCATTAATATTTAGTGGTATATACGTTGTTATTATTATACCTATAATAGGTGTTTTGGTTTCAAGGTATCTTGATTTGTTATTTGGATTTCCAGAAATTATTATATATCCATTAAATATTATCATAAGTATAATAGTTTTAGCTATTGGCTTTTTTTGGGCTATTTGGGCTAATTTTGAATTATTTACAAGTGGTAAAGGGAGTCCAGTTCCTTTAAAAGGGACTCAAACAGAGGTATTGGTGGTAAGAGGTCCCTATAAATATTCACGAAACCCGATGATTTTCGGGTATATTCTTTTATGGATAGGTTTAGGTTTTCTTCTCAATTCTATCTTTTTACTGTTTGGTTTTACATTATTTATCATATTATTACTAATTGCTGTAGTAAAACTTTGGGAAGAAAAAAATTTGATAAAGAGATTTGGTAATTCCTATCTTGAATACAAGAGTAAGGTTTCCTTTATAATCCCATTTCCATCTAAAAAACAATAATAAAAAATTATATACAATAATCAAATTTAGAAAATCTACTAAATCACCATTTTCGAATGTCGACAAGTGTTATTCCATCTTGAGCTTTTTTCCTTTCTTCTTCTAAATGCTTCTCTAAACCAATTTCTCTGACTCGTTTATAATGATCAAGAACAAATGGATATCTATCGCGATGATAATCTGTTGATGGACATTCTAGAAATTCTTCACATAATAAACAGCTTTGTAATCTTTTTGCTTTCTCACATTTTAATACATCACACCAGGGATCCTCTATTTTGAAACATGTTGGGCATTCATCTTTTGTTAACCATTCTAAACCTTTTCTTAAATCTTCAAAATTAAAATTTACAGAATTTTCTGCCCATTTATATGAACCTTTTGTTAGTTTAAGAAGTTCTGAAGCTAATTCAGAAATTTTACCAATACCTGTTGGACACATTTCACAGAACACACCACAACATCCATAAGCATATTTATCTTTAAGCATAATAATCACAATTTTCGAGTATTAATTATTAAGAACATTGATAGTAATGGTATTGAAAAGTTAAATATTATCTCCAGATTGAGATTCTTATTTTATAAAAGGTTAGTTTTTAAATGCTAAATAATTCAAGTATTTTACAAAAAACCATCCTTATACTTGAAAAGTTGAAAGTTAAAAATAAGAAATATATTATAGAATATAAGTAAAGAAGTAAAACAATAAAAATCGAGGCTTTCAATTACTCATGATAAAATCGGTATTAATTTGTGATTCTGTAGGATATCCATTTTACTCTCGAAAAATTGACCCAAATATTGGTGAAATTGACCCAACAATTTTCAGTGGTTTGATTTCGGCTATAGGTGCAATAGGAAAGGAATTATTCAAAGAAGAAATTGCCACGATTACTTATGGAGAGAATTATGAAATAACAATTATAACGAAAGAATTGTTTGGGACCGAGAAATCGATTTATTTTGTGTTTTTAATTGAAGGTGAAGCAGATCTTAAATTGATGAAACGATTGAGCACCAATATATTCATAGAAGCAAAACATGTTTTAAAAGAACCAAACGGAAACGGTGCTAAGTTGGATATCAAACAAAAAGTAGATAGAATATTAGATAATCTATAATAGTCTAAGATTAACGTATTAATTTGTTAAAAAAAGAAGTTATTTTGAAGATTTAGTCATAGATTATCCAAACATTAAAAAAGCTCTTTCTTACACCTTTGTGAGAATATTTATAAAGTCTGAAAATGAAATCACTAATCATGGAATCAATTAATAATTTAATTAAAAAATTCAATTCTGATCTCGTGCTATTAACGGTGATGTTTCTATTCTTCTTTCAGTTACTTGGTGATTTAATTGAATCTGTATATATGTTAGATCTACTAAATCTAACGATAGATGAAAAAGCAGCAGGGTTATTCTTTTTATTTACGCCTATTATCTTGTTAGCCTTTAGACACAAGATTCCTGACTACTTTCTTGAAGCTGTAGCGGTAATTACTATAGTTGTACGTTTAATTTCACCATTTTTGGACTCTGCAAACAGAATCATAACTTCAGGATTAGGTGTAGGATGTTTTATGCTTTTCCTTCCCGTATATTTCTCTCAATCCATAAAAAGTCAGAATACGGATGATAGGGAAAAAGCAAGTTTAAAACTAAGTACTGGACTTGCTTCAGCAATCTTACTTTCGATTACATTCAGAGCACTCAATTCAACAGTTGATATTTCAATTTATAGCTATTTTCAATTTATTGGATGGCTTCTAGCTATAATCGCTATTCTATCAATAATCGCTCGAATTCAGGAAAAACAAGCAGTTGTATCTTTGAACACTTTAAATGAGGAAAAACCACGCTCTCAAGAAAAAGAGGAATCAAGAGAAAGTAACCGATTTAAGGGTGTTAAACTGTTATCTCTTGGGCTTATGAGTGCTTTAACTCTCAGCTATTTCGCTTTTATTAGCCCTACTGTTATTTCGAGATGGACTGAAGGAAATTATATAGCAATTACAATCGCTATCGCTGTGATGATCGCTGCGACGATATTCATTTTAGCATTTAAACCAGAAATTCTTAGAAATTTAAATTCAAAAATGCTTTGGATATGGAATGGTCTTTTTGTAATTTCGCTTGTTCTTACAATTGCAGTTCATACTTTTCCTTTTCCAGCTAATCCAACTTCGGATCCCGTAATTATAAACCGTCCACTAGGTTTGCAATATTATATTCCATTAATATTGATGATAGCATTATTACCTATAGTCTTCATCGATTTTACACTCTTAAGTCGAGAACTTATTAGACAAAAACCAAAACCTTCAAAGATAGGCGCTGGTTTCGTGGTAGGCAGTTTATTTTTCATTTTAGTAATGTTCATATTAATATTTACAAATGTATGGGGTTATATAGATCCGGTGAGTCAATATTTTCGTAATTTATTCTGGCTTCCTTTTGTACTAGTAGGAATAGCAATCCCAATTATGGGAAAAGCAATCTTTAAGAAAAGATTATTAGAATTCAAGTCATTCCTTACCAATTCACGGGATAAAATTATAGTAGCTTCATTTTTAGCTCTCCTACTATTTGGAACTAGTGTATCAGTAATGGTATGGGAATTACGTTCTAAAGCACAAGATACAAGTGGGATAACTTCACTTACTTTAATGACATATAACATTCAACAGGGCGTAAATGTAGATGGTGAGAAAAATTATGATAATCAATTGGCAATTATTGAAGCCGTTGATCCTGATATTATCGGTTTACAAGAATGTGATACAGCAAGAATGAGCCACGGCAGTTCTGATGTGGTACGTTATTTTGCTAATCGTTTGAATTATTATTCGTTTTATGGTCCAAGAACTGTAACTGGAACGTGGGGAGCAGCAGTACTTTCTCGATATCCAATTATAAATGCGAAAACTTTCTTTACTTACAGCACTGTGGATGAAATAGGTACAACCGAGGTTCAAATTAGAGTGGGTGCTACAATATTTAATGTTTACGTGAACCATCCCGCCGGAAGTGATGGGGCTCATTTAGCGCATATGCAAGCTTTAATAGATCGAATTAGTGGTAAAACTAATGTAATCTCTATGGGAGATTTTAATGCTAAAAATGATACAATTTATTATGATATGTCGGTCGCGATATTACAAGATGCTTGGGTAAATGCTTCATCGCGAGGAGTAGATGGTAGCAGTTACGATTTATCAGAACGTATAGATCATATATTTGTTTCCCCTACTTTTACCGTATTAGAGACTCGATACATTACTGTACCAGAATCAGAATCAGATCATACCGTAGTTTGGACTGAAATCCAATTTTAATCTCATTTTTTAAATTTTTTTTTTAAATATTTAATATAACTAAAAAAAAATTTCTAGAACCATTTAGCTTTAAGAGGTTTTCGTGCGGGAATCCTATAATATTGAGCTTTTGAGTATCCTATTGCTAAAGTATATCCAACAACATGCTTTAAAGGAAGCTTTACGATTTTAGCGACTGATCTATAAAGATTAAAAAAATAAGTGATATACCCAAGAGAACAAGTTCCCAACCCTAACGTTTCAGCAGCTAACATAATGTGACTAGCTGCTAAAGAACAATTTTCTATTAACATTAATGAATCCTTAGGTGAATGAATAATAATTAACTCAGCATCTCTACGCCAAACGTCCTTACCCTGCTTTATCATTCTTAAGGCTCGTTTAAATGACGGAATGAGTTCTTCGATTTTCTTCATTAAACTCGGAGAAAAAACTTTTTTTAGAGATTCTCTTCCTTGAGGATCTTCAAATTTCTCAACAAGATTTTTAACTTGGGTGGTGCACTCATCAGACAATTTCTTAAGTAGTTCTCGATCTTGAACAATTGTGAAGTAAACATTTTCTTGATTACGTGCAGTAGGAGAATATCTAGCTGCTACATTTAAAATTTTCTCAATTAATTCTTTTGGGACGGACTTATCATTAAAATACCTTCGAGATCTCCTTGTTTGAAAAAGATTGATTAATGAATCAAAAGAGGGTAAATCCTCTTTTGCAGGAACATCCCTAAGAATTTCATCGTTATAAAACTTGAGCTTAATAGCGTTAACTGGACAAACTGCGACACATTTTCCACACTCAATACAAAATTCATCTGCTTCATCATTTAAACATAAAACATCTGAATCAAAATAATAATATTGACATTCATCTACGCAAGCGTTGCATTTAGTGCAAGAATTTATATCTACAATTATTTTAGAATTCTCTAACATACTTAATACATATCCATTTTAAATTTGTTATTTGTTCAATGAAATGAATCTCATTTATAAATATTAAATTATAAATATCAAAATATAGTTTCATATTGTAATAGACATTTTTATAAAAAAAATTGTAGAAATAAAATGAATGTTATTAATATTAAAGGGCGTCCAAAATTTACTTCAGGTCAATTCTTAGGATATGTTTTGTGGAAACAATCAGATGGCATTCATTTGAGATGGACAACAGAAGGAAGTAATGTATATAACTTTCAAGGAAAGATAATTAGTGAAGCAAAATTAAAAGTCACAAAAAGGATTAGATTAGAAACTGTTGAAAAAATTAATGAAGTTGATCAAAATACAATTGAATGGAATACTCAACTAAAAGGTCAAATTGATGGATTAGACTTCCTTACTCCAGGAAATTTCAAATTGGAACTAAGAATAAATAAAAAAAAAGTTAAAACAAAAAACATATTTTTGGGATCTCAGATGATACAGCCTGAGAAGAATCCCTTTATTATAACCCAAGTAATTGTTGAAAAGAAAATCAAAATTGAGAAAAAGAAAGTAAAAAAAGAACCTGAAAAGAAAGAAGAAGAGAAGATTCAAGAACCTATATACGAACCCGAGCCTGAACCAGAACCAGAACCTAAGCCAGTATATGAACCAGAACCAGAACCTAAGCCAGTATATGAACCTGAGCCTGAACCTGAACCTGAGCCAGTATATGAACCTGAACCTGAGCCAGTATATGAACCAGAGCCTGAACCTGAGCCAGTATATAAGCCTGAACCTGAGTCAGTATATAAGCCTGAACCTGAACCAGAGCCTGAGCCAGTATATGAACCTGAACCTGAACCTGAACCTGAACCTGAGCCAGTATATGAACCAGAACCTGAGCCAGTATATGAATCTGAACCTGAACCAGAGCCAAAATCAGTATATGAATCTCTTTCAGAACAAAAACCAGAAAAAATTGAGGAAAAAGAAAAGGATATCAAATCAGAAGATGAATAAATTCTATATGTTTTTTTTTCATTCTAATAATTATCTTAGTACTATATTAGAGAATTAGTCTTATGAGTTTCTATCTTTTAGATTTAATATTGTTTATAATAATCAACAGTGCTAATATTATAATATCAGCTATTTTCATATTTCGAGTTAAAAAATCAGGTTTAGAACATGGTTTGGGTATATTATACATCACTCTTGGTATTCCTACATTAATTATAACAGTTCTTAACATATTCTATCTACGAGAATGGTGGTTTTGGGTCTATCCTTCACTTTTTCTGATATTTATTATTTTTGAGCTCATTGTAGATTATATTAAAAAAATTGAATTTCGTAATCCTAGGAAAATTAGAATATTAGTTCCTTATTTAATTCTATATTATATAAGTATAATATTAATGTGGGGTTTAACTTGGACATTAGGAATTTTATATGGAGCAATTACAGGGATTACATACTTTTTACAATTAGGATGCGCTTTCTATGCTGGTAAACATGGAGTAGGATAACATTAATTATAGCAAAAGTTTTTTGTTATTATAATTTTTTCAGTGATTTAATCTTCCCAAATATAAGTAGAATCGCAATATTCATCACCTTTCATTAAACACATTGTGCGTACTATTTTAAGCTTGGAATGGAAAGCTTTAGCCATCGCAAAATCAGGATGGCAACAAATAACATAGCCAATATCAGGAGCATTAATTTCTAAGAATGTTTTTGCCCAAAGACATTTTGTAAATTTAAGTGCCAATTTTTTGGGAGTATCTTCTACAATTGTAAAATTTAAACAGTGTTGCATATAATCTGTGCTAATTTGTTCTTTATAAATAGCCTTAAATTCTTCAAAATTTGTTATAGGTCTTGTATTTTTAAGTTGTCTTACAATCAGTTCAATTCCTTTTTTTTCCCAAAGTTTCTTAAGTCTTTCTAAAGCTTTTTTCTCATCTAAAAGTGGCGCTGCCACTCTAAAAATCTCAACCATTCCATTAAATCGTGTTCTAAAGTAATCTTCATAAGAAATTTCAATCTTTTCTTTAGATTTATCATTATTTTCTGGCATGAGTTCTTACACCATTTTATATATTTTGTTAAACCAACTTTTTACATATATCTTTCCTTCTTCATCGATGCTAAATCTAAATTTTCAAGGTGAAAATTTAAACCTTTTTATAATAGTCAAATATAATTAAATATGTAATTTAACTAAATGATTTATCTATAAAAAAAAATAAAATTTGAGAAATTAAAATGCGAATTCCAGAGAAAAAGAATGTAGTTAAGTTAGTAACTGTGATGGCTATTACTGCTATTGTTTTGACAATCTTTTCAATTCCACTGATAAGTATTATAGCTCCGCTTGGAAATATACTTTTTCCTGGTAGTGGATTATGGAGCGTTCCAGGGGAAGTTCCACAACAAGAAGTAGTGTATTTCCCAGGTCTAGATAGTTCAGTCACTATTTATCGCGATGAATGGGGAGTACCACATATCTATGCTTCTACTGAAAACGATATGAGCTTTGCACTAGGATATGTTCATGCTCAAGATAGATTATTCCAAATGGATTTAGCTCGTAGGAATGTAAGAGGAAAACTTTCTGAAATAGTAGGTGATTTAGCTTTAGAACAGGACAAATATAATCTCGCTATGGGAATGGAATATTGGGCTAATCAATCTCTTCAGGAAATGATTAGAATGAGAGATGAAGGAGTATCTGATCTATATGATTCAGTTAGTAGTTATGCTGGTGGAGTAAATTATTTTATCAATACTCATCAAGATGAATTTCCTATAGAATATGCTATTTTGGGATTTAAGCCAACAAAATGGACACCATTAGATACAATGTGTTTCCTAAAATATATGGCTAAAATGCTTACGTGGGGTTATGATGATCTATATAGATTACAAACTTTAGAAACTCTTGGTGAAAACAATTATACCGAATTATTTACAGAAACAACTTATGGACAAGTTCCTATATGTCCTAATTATGGAAATTATGATGATAGTTCAGAACTCTCTTATAATGGTGGTCCATTGAAGATTAGTTCAAGCGTTATGCACACAATTTCTAAATTTCTAAGTGATATTGAGGAAATCCCCTCAGAAAAAACATTAATGGATCTTCAAGAAGAAAACATGTTAGGTTCGAATAATTGGGTCGTTGATGGTGTAAAAAGCAGCACTGGAAAACCAATTTTATGTAATGATATGCATTTAGCGTGGAACATGCCTGGAATATGGTATGAAGCACATTTAGTTGCTGAAAATACTGGTTTAAATGTATATGGATTTACACTTGCAGGTGCGAATGTTGTTGTCGTTGGTCATAATGAGTATGTGGCATGGGGTTATACAAATGTAGGATATGATGTTATGGATTGGTATTATTATAAAGAAACAGATTCTAATCATTATCTTTACAATGGTGTGGAAACAGAATATACAACCAGAACTTATACGATTAACGTAAAAAACCAAGGATCTCAAACTTTTACTGTTAAAGATACTGTACATGGTCCTGTTCTTAGTGATTTTCTAGGGAGTGCTATCCCTGACTCTTTAGATACAACAAACATAGTTTTGGCACCGAAATGGACTGGAAACAATATATCTTATTTACATTCAGCTTTATATGGATATAACAATGCAAAAAATAGAGCAGAATTTAATCAATCTTCAAGATATTTTGATTGTCCTGCTCAGAATCATGTATATGCGGATGTCCATGGAACTATTGCCATGAGACCTACTGGATTGGTACCAATAAGAGATGATAGTTTAATTCCACCAGGGCATTTAGGTAATGGAACATTACCATATAATGGATCGAAGGGTGAAGGTGAATGGATTGGATATATTCCATTTGACGATTTACCACATACAGAAAATTCATCTCAACATTATTTAGCATCAGCAAATCAAATAGTGGTTGGCCCTGATTATAAAGAATATTCACTTCAAAACAGTTATGCATGTGGTTATCGGGCAAGAAGGATTAATGAATTACTTAATAATTCTGCAGATGGAACTGTTGGTATAGAGAGAATGAAAGAAATACAACTTGATACCAAATCGACACCTGCTAGAGCCTTTATTCCATATCTTATTGATGCAATTGAAGCACTCCCTTCTTCTCAAAAAACATCTATAATTAAAGATACTTTAACTCAATTAAAGAATTGGGACTATGATATGGATAAAGATTTAGCTGCTCCAACAATTTACCGCAAATGGCGTGATTATTTTAAAGATTACACTTTTGATGATGAATTCGAAGCTGCTGGAGCACCATTAAACCCACAATTGAATGTCTTAGAACGATTAACTAGAGATGAACCAAACTCGAAATGGTTTGATGATATAAGTACAAATGCTATAGTAGAAAACCGAACTCATATAATTATTAAAGCGTTAGATTCTACAATCGAATCTCTCTTAGAATTCTATGGTACAGATGATGTTGTTACATGGAGATGGGGTGAGATGCATAAGCTTCTTTTTGCTCATTTACTTCCAGGATTTGATAGTTTTACAAGAGGCCCATATGAAGGAGATGGAGAAGGATATACAGTTAATCCCTCAGGAGCGAGTTTAAGTAGTGGAGTTGGTTATGCTCGGTGGGGTGCTTCTGAAAGATTTATAGTTGATTTTAGTGATTTACAGAATTCTTGGAGTGCAATCCCTTCTGGACAAAGAGCTATATCAAATTCTAAGCATTATTCCGATCAACTTGAAGAATTGTTTTTACAAGGTAAATATCATCGAAATTATTTCTATGAAAAGGAAGATTTTCCTGAAAGCCATATTGAATCTCAGATAAGTTTTGTTGATAAACAAGACCCTGAATTTCTAATTATTCTGACAACATCTTTGATTATAAGTTTTTCAGCTGGTATCGTAATTGCTATAGTTGGTTATTACAAAAGGGATCTAATTCGATCGAAATTTCGGGATTTTAAGGAGAAAATAAGAGGTGATAAGAATTAAAATTAAAAAACCTAAATTAGATATCAATCCTGAAACAAGGAATTTTCTAATTTCGTTCTTAATTACAGGACTTATCACATATGCTCTAATGTACGCTGAAATCTGGCAATTAATTATAATTCCGGGCATAATAGGAGGCCTGTTTAACAAAACTATGCGACGAGGAATATATGGTGGTGCTCTTGGAGTCTCAATAGTATGGATTTTTTATTTGATTTATTTAATGTTAGCAAAAAACTTTTATACGAATTTAGATCAATTTGCCGGATTAATCTTCGGGGGTTTAGGCTATGGCTCAGTTATTCTTCTCTTGATAATACTATTTGTGATTTTATTTGGAGCCTTAGGTGGAGCAATCGGGAGTGGAATTATGATATTAATAAAACCTAGATTTGAAAAATCTACAGAAGTAGAGATCAAACCAAAAACTACAGCAAGAAATTCAAATTAATAATTTTATAATTTTTTTTTACCTATTTGTAAAAGCAAAACATTAAGAATTTATCTACATAACGGTAGTATAAAAATATTTAATTAAGATTATAGAAATGTCGAAAGAAGATTTAAGGGATCATTTCAGTAAGAAACAGAATGAAATGAAGAAAATAGAAGAAGGAGCGAAAATAAAGGAAAATTATATTAAAGACAGAACTAATAAGGAATATGCCCCTAAAATTGATGAAGTCGAGTTAAAATTAAGCAATATTCGTAATGAATTTAATCAAGTCATAAAAGCAATCGAAGAGTTGGATATAAAGAAGAAAGAATTAAATAAAAGGAAGAGAGAGTTGATTCTTGCTGCTCAACCTTTAAGGAAAAACCTAAAAAATTTGACAAGAGGGAAAACGGAAATCTTAAAAAAGGAACTAAAGGCAATTACTAAAGAAAAGAATTTTAAAAAAAAAAAAGCTATTGACTAATAGATTAAAGAAATGGATACCAATTTTTTTACATTTTTTTTGAATCTGAACCTAAATGAATAATTCTTCTCGTAAAATGTTTGTATATACTTCATATTCGTGAGGATTAAGCAATTTAATGAGTTTTCCTTTATGATGGAAATGATCGGGGATATCAGTCATAAACAAATTCTGAATCAAAAGTAAACAATTAAGATATTTTTTCTTAGAAAACAGTATTAAATAGTTCTTTGAAATTTCAATTATTATTTTGTTAATCCATATTGAATCTTCTTTTTTTCCCAATAGTGAATGTTTAAAACACTTTAAAATTTCATCATAGTAGTCTTTCATTTTAGTTCCTTTTTCTCTGAATTAAATGTTGGTACATTTTTCTTAATAATCCATAGTTTTTTTCTGAATTGGTTGATAGTTTAATTGATTACCAGGATTTTCATTTGAAAATTCAAATGAACTTTTTAATTTTTCACTTAAATAACCGAGTTTCTGAGCTGTTGCGGTAATTTCTTCCATAGATGCTGTTTGTTGTTCAGTAGATATGCTAATGCCTTCCACTGATTGAAAAGCTAGTTTGAATTTATTTATAATTTCATTGATCTTATTTCCTGTATTGTGGACAGCCTTTTTTGATTCTTCAGCTAGTTTTCGAACTTCATCAGCAACAACAGCAAATCCGCGACCATGTTCACCTGCTCTTCCCGCTTCTATACTTGCATTTAATGCTAATAAATTAGTTTGTTCAGCTATAGTAGTAATTAAATCCATAACATTCCGTATTTCTGTTGATGAATTCATAACTTCTTGAGTAGTTGTTGCCATTTCTTGTGTGGACACAGATATCTCTTCTGAAGCAGCATTTACTTCACTTGCACTTGCGGCTAATTCTGTAGCAATATTTGAAATATTGACACTCGCTTCTGACGCAGTATTAAGAACTGTGTTTAAAGTACTGTTAACTTTCGTTATTCTTTGCTCTATTAAAGCAACTAATCCTGTAACCATGAGTATTGTTACAAAAAAGATCATAATTCCATCTATGACATTTGGTATTGTTGCTGCTCCCGAATAGTAGTATAGTTGATTGATAACTACAATT
>JAUWHL010000303.1 GCA_030605895.1 Promethearchaeota archaeon
ATAACCCTAGAATTTTTTAATTATTTATTTTTATGAAGTTTTTGGTTAGATTTTATTATTTTAAGTTTTATATGATTATGTTTAAACGGTAATTCTAAATCAATTCTAACTTAATCTAAACAATAATCATTTTGTATAAATCAAAAATCAAAATTATGAGAAGAAAAATAAGACAAAAACAAAGTGTCCTATATTCATTTTGAGAAAGAATTTTGTTAACATTATATTCCTAGGAAGGACAAGGGTTTCTCATCACTTATTTTTTTTTTTTTTTCCCAAAAGTGATTTATTAATAGAATTTGGATTCATCATTATCAAAAACCCTTTGTAAATGTCCAAAAAGGAAATCTAAACCTCTTTCTTCCCTAACTGAGCACGGAACTAATTCACTTGTAGATCCCATCTGAACAAAAACTTCTGAAATTAACATTGATAGCTCTCTAATTAACCCTTTTTCTCTTTCGTTTGTGGAATCTGCTAATGCTTGAAAATCTTGACTCCAATTTATAATCATATCGATTTGATTATCATCAATAAGATCTGTTTTTGATAGTATATTGATTAGAGGTATTTTTTGAAATCTAAATTGTACGGATGCAGCAAGAAGCAATGTTGAAATAAATCCATTAGGACGAAGTACAAAGTTGGAATCAAATAAAAAACTGACAGATCTTTGGATATCTCCAAAACCTAAAGTACTAGCTATCAAAGGACCCGTTTCTCTAAACGCAAAAAGCTCCAGTTGACCAGCTGTATCTACAAATATCCAATCAGGATTATATTCATCAATTTCGTCCTTTAAATCATCTAAATAATTAACCATTAAATCTGAAGCCAGGATAAGGCCTCCATTTGGCCCTAGTGTATATTCATCCATAATTTCCTCAAGGACTATATAGTCTCTGATGTCAATATCTGGAGTATAAGGCATAACTCTTACTCCAGGATCTAAATTCAATGTAATTGCCGATATTTCGGGATTTCGGTTTACCACATACTCTTTAATCTCTCCTGTAAGAGTACTTTTACCACTTCCTGCTGTTCCTATAAAGTAATTCAATAAAATTTTAGAAAACCTCAATTACGAGATGATTTTTGTATATGCGAATATGAGAAGGTAATTAAAGATTGTTCATTAAGTAATCGATTTCAATTCTTAAAAATTTGATAGGAGATATAATCTTACTGATTAAATAAAATTTTATTTATTTTTTAGGCGGTTTCAAATTTTCTAAAAGAATTTCTTTATCTTGTTGCTTTTTCAATCTTTTAATTTGATTTTTTATCGCATCTTCTTCCTTTTTCATTAATTCCTCATCATCGAGTATCATTGCTTTTAATTCTTCATTCGATAATGGTTTTAGTATATCTTTAATGTTAAATTCAGAATTCTCACTCTTATTTTCATTAAAAATTGATTTCATTTCTTTAATTACCATTAATTTATTAGATGACATCTGTCCTTGTATCAAGGCTGGTTTTGTAGATCCTCTAATTCTTTCAATTCCTGGACCAGATCCCCCTCTAATTGAACCTGAAGGCAAATATTGAATATTTGTTTGAGGCATATTTTGAAATGATGAAGATAAGTTCTGCAATGCTTGCTCAATTCTTTTCAAAGTTTTATTACCTTCACTTATTAAGCATGAGAGAGAATTTTCTTCAGATGAACTTTCAAATTTGCTTTTTTGATAAATAAATGTTCTTTTTTCTTTATTCTCATGAATACTAGTCTTTATTTCCTGAAATATTTTTTCCTGTGTGATTTTACCTTTAAAGTTCCTTTTTGATTGTAAATCTTCAAATTCAAATCCACTATAACAATCTTCGTTAACCCAAATATCAGATATTTTGTAGCTTTCTTCAAAATAATATTGAAATCGTTGACCAGAGTATAGAAAAACTGTCACTCGTAGTATTTTAATTTGCAACTCATCAATATTGAACAGCTCATCCATTTCAATTGAAAATGATAAAGTATCAGAGGAATGGTATAATCTTTTAATAGCAATTAGATAGGGTGGTTGTTTATGAAATATTTCTTGTTTTGTAATTTCAAAATGTAATGTTAATCGTTTAATTTTTTCAGGAAGAAATAGGAGTTGTTCTTCTTCATTTTTTTTGAATTCCAAAAATAATTTATTATTATCGTCCCAAAAAATTTGGAACATTTCCATTTTGATATTGAACCTTTAAATTTTTGATTTATACATACAATTTGATATATCTACCAGCTAAATTCAATCATTAATTTAAAATGTGGCGAGTTAAGTAATTTAATGATTTACCTCAACTAACCGACTAAAATCAAATAAAGAACATAGAAATTAAGCTATTTAGATTTTTTTAACTTAGATAAATAATAAATTGGTCTTTTCATTTTTCTTTTAAAATATTCAATCTCTTCTTGTGAGTGGTCTCCAATATAACCATTAACATCTAAAACTATAATAGCATCTTGATAATGTAATTTTCTTAAAGCAATTTTTTGTAAATTATCCCACTCTTCAGTAGAAAAGCTATTTTTGTTTAAGAGACCATCAACGGAACAAATTGAGACTATTTTATTATAAATTATTTGTAAAATAGATTCAATTTTAATAAAATAAAAGTCCTAAAAAGTGGTATTTTTTTTACAAATAGATAATATAATCTTTAATTATATATTTTTAAAAAATCATTAC
>JAUWHL010000189.1 GCA_030605895.1 Promethearchaeota archaeon
TACACAAGAGGAAACACTAAATGAACATGAAATAAAGACTGTCTCATATTACCTAAAATCTTTAGAATCTAATACTAATGAAACAATAAGGATTAAAATGAGTATATTAATAAATACTACTGAATTTTATTCTGAAGTATTTGCTGTAGAAATTATACCTAAATTTGAATTAATAAGTGTTGCTTTTGCAGAAAAGATACCTCAAGGAAATCCTGCTTATTTAATAATAATAATTCAGAACAACCAAGAAAATTCAGAAAATTTTTCTTTATACTTAAATGGAAAGAGGATATCAACGAACTTAGAGGAGTTAGGGACTGGGGAGAATAGAATTGTAGCAAAGATAATACCTAGTATAAATCCCTATGAATTGGGGACTAAAAACTATAGATTTGTTTTAAAAGATAGTACTGATATTGAAATTGGGAGATTTTACTATGAAATTGTGTTAGAAGTCTCAATATTAAACTTAATCTTATTCTATATCATACCAATCTTAGTCCCCATTGGATTAATAATATTTTTTAAGAATAGAGACATAAAACATAAGAAATTAATAAGATGAGATAATCTTGGCAAAGAATCGGTACAAAATTATAATTTTATTTTCATTTATTTTATGTGGATTTTGTTTAAATTCAATACTAATTTCTTTAAATAATTTTCAAACAATTAATTATGATAAAAATGAAATTGAGGGATTTTTAGACCCTAAATTGGCAACCACCGCTCTAAAATATTCTGATATAGAAACAAACGCGACAACAATTTATCGATTATTTGAATCACTTAATTTTACAATCTATACATCAATTGATTTTCCTGATGCAGACCAAATAGCAATGGAAATTCAGTTTAGTGACGATTCTGTTAGAAATTATGATATGGATAATGTCAGTGCTTCTGAATTTTATTATGAATATATACCAGAATATAATACTCCTTTAGGATTTCAAAATGTAAGTTTTTATATATACGATGAGACTCATACGCTTTTAAATAATCACACTACCTATACAAACTTCACAATTCAAACAAACTGTATTGCAAATTTCAACAGTAATGAATATTATATTGGAGATACACTATATGCAGAATTGATTGTAAATAATTTCACAAGTGATAATAATAATATATATAAATTTCAATGGGATCTTGCTATTGTTGATAGTATGGATGAGGCAACACAAAATAAATTAGTAGATCTTACAAGTAATGTTAATCAATTCACCCTCTTAATAGATATTGCAACTTTCCCGCAACTAAATAAAATATATTATTTACAAGTAAATATGACTGACGTAAATTACGGAAAAAACGCAGTAGCTTATTTTCCCTTCAACATTAAAAATTCTAATCCAATAATCACTTCTGAGATTGATCTCTCTCCTGAGGAAATTTTTAGATCAGAAGAATGTTTGGTTTCAGTAAATGTTACAGATATAGAAACAACCGTTAATGAACTTACTATTACTGTAGAGGTTCAAGATTCTGAAGGTCAAGATGTAATTGAAAAAATATTGGGACATAGAGGTGATAATCTTTTTACAATTGGATTTTTTATTCCATCAGATAGACCTATCGGTACGTACAGCATTACTGTTACGGCAACGGATAAAAATAATGGAATCGATTCGAAATTAGCTTATTTAGATGTGAAAAATAATTTTCCTGAAATTAATAGTTATAAAATAAATGGATTATCCATGAATCAGAGTATTTCTGTATTTTATGGCAGAGATTTAGTATTTTCTTTTAATGTGTCAGACACGGAGGGAGTTTCTTCCGTTAAAGTTGCCCTTTTAAATGAAGATAATGAGTGGTTTAATATTACGCGAGAATATAAAGGAGAAGACACTGAAATTAAAATCAGGACTCACGATTTAATCAGTGGAGTATGGTATATATATATTTATGTGATAGATACAGATGGAGCAGTCACAAGCCTTATTGATGATTATGATATGGCTCCTCAAGGGATAAGAATAGTTCCAGACGTTTTAAGTAATTATATACCATGGATCGTGTTTGGTGGTGGATTAAGTATTGGTGCATTGGTTGGTATTGGCATAATATACACATACTTTAAGTCAAAATATAGAGGAATTCGACCTGTTTCTGCTGAGAAAAAAACAATTAAACCTAAGAAACCAATTAAAAAGAAAAAAGTAAAAACCAAAATAATTGATGAAGAATCAAAGAAAAAAGAACCTGTAGAAGTAACACTTGAGAAAGCAGAAGAAAAAGAGGAACTTCCTAAACGAAAAATAAAAAGAAAATTATAATTATAAAAAGAAAACCTTATTCTAAGTTTTTTTAAAGAGTTTTTTTAATATTTTGATTTAACCTAAAATTTCATGTAGTTTATATTGAAATTTTCCAAGATTTCCCCCATAATTACCTGCTGATATACGATTTATCCCTGGCACTTTAACTGCAGCCTCAATTCCCAATTTCATTGCTTTTTTAATTGTTTCTTCATTTGCTCCATCAAAAATGATTTCATAGACACAATTATCTCCTTCTCTTAATTGTGAATTCTCTATTTTTTCTCTTAATGTGGGACACAATGGTTCATTGGTAGAAGCATTAAGAAAGCTATATTTTGAGCCTACTTTTGAGCCAGAACGTACAATCCCTCCCGGAAATGGAGCAATCACATTAGGAACATCTTTTACTGCGTCTATTGATTTTTGAGCCGCTTCTAAAGTGGAATCTTGATCTTTTCCAATTATTAAGAAATTACCGCCAGCTATACCCTTTCCCACCTTGGCTATACTTTGAACGATAAATTCACCTTCCATTACTGGAATGGTCCAAGCTTCAAATGGAAATTTACCTTCAATTTTTTCTTGAAAACCATCACCAAAAAATTTAAGATTGGCTCCTAATTTTATTTCAAATATTTTTTCCGGATCTAATGAGGCATCTAACGCATCAAAACAAGCAGTTGTAGGGCATGTAAAAATACACTGGCCAACACGATTCATTACTACTTTACTCATTTCTTCTTTTTTATTTTTAAAAAACATTAAAATAACTCCAGGGCGATTATCAGGCGTCTTATCAGGGGTAACAAATATATCTATTCCCGCTTCAGCATCGCAATGGATAGTTGATGTTCCATATCCTGTTGTAACCTGACCAGCAATATTCGCCCATTTCTCATTTTTTGCTGTTACCAAAATTCTGCTAAAAACTGCCCCAAATGCTTCACAGAAGGTATTTTCAATTTCTACACCATTTATTTCCATCTTAAATACTCATTTTAATTTTAATAATTTTTATTAACTAATAGCGTTCTATTTTATATAAAATTTTAAAAAAAAAATAAAAACGTTGTAAAATTGTAAGGTTACATAATTCTAATTTTAAAATGTGAATTTATAGAAAAAAGTTGTATAAAATGAGCGAAGAAGGGAAAATACTTAAGATCGGTATCCTTAAAAATGGAACAATTGGGTCTTCCTTGTTATTAGCTTTTTTAATGGACGAAAGAGCAGAAGCTACGAGAATCAATGTAATAGAAGTAACTTCTGGAGCTAAAATGCATCCAGCAAGTCATTGTGTCGAAACTATGAAACATTTACTTGAATTTGAGCCAGATTTTATAATAATGTCAAGCCCAAATGCAGCCTTACCAGGTCCTAAAGCAGTAAGAGAAATGTCTGGTGCAATCCCAACTATAGTAATTTCTGATGCTCCTGCTAAAAAAGCTATTGATGAAATTAAAGAAAAGAATATGGGTTATATATTAGTAAATTGTGACAGTATGATCGGAGCACGTAGACCTTTTCTCGATGCGATTGAAATGAGTGTATTTAACTCAGATCTACTAAAGGTTCTAGCAATTACCGGAGCACTCCAAGTAATTGCGGAGGAACTAAATAAAGTCATTTTGGATATGCTTGAAGGTAGAACTCCTAATTTACCTCAAATTATCATTGATGCAAATATCGCAACCGAAGCTGCTAAGTTCTCTAATCCTTATGCTAGAGCTAAAGCAATTGCTGCTTTTGAGCTTGCTGCTTCAGTATCAAGAGTTACAGGAAAAGCATGTTTCCAATTAAAAGATAGATCTGAATATATGCCATTATTAGCCGCAGCCCATGAAATGATGAGAACTGCAGCTTCAATGTGTGATGAAGCAAGGGAAATGGAAAAATCCAATGATACAGTTATCAGAAGACCACATCATGCAAAGCAACAAAGATTTTTATCAAAGATTGGGTTATATGATAAAGAACAATAAAATAAAAAGAATTAATAAAATTTATTTAAAATCTAATTTTTTATTTTCAATTTTTAAATTTAGTATTCAGAAGATTTCAAATATAGTTTTAAATTTTTGAATGTATCACCAGTCATAGCATTCATAACACTAGAAAAAGCCTCGGGGCTCTTACTCCTTGTGACTGCCATTAATACTGCTCCATTACTGACCTCTTTCACTAAAATCCAACAATCATCTGATTCATAGACAACAGTTGATAATGATAAAGGAGAAAGATTTGAAACATTTTGAAGATCCATAATCTGTTGATAAATACTATAAATATTAGAATCTAAAGTCCCGATTTCAAATTTCATAAACTGCAATGGTTTTGATTCAAACTTACCAAATGTAGAAGAAATTAATAATCCATCGGGTTGGTTGAACAAAAGATATTCAGATAAAGTATTAATTTTCAACTCATCTAATAAATGGCGTATTTTTCCTAGACGTTGCATTGATAAAGTATTCTTCTGAATCTCATAATCAAGGATTTCAATTAATCTATGTTGAGCACTACCTTCTTTAACAGATACGGGAGTGAATGAAATTCTTTCCATTAAGCCATCATTTAAATCCTTTGTGAGTATTTTATAGTATTCATCTTCCTTCGATTCGTCTAAATCAATTTTATTTAATAACATATAAATCATATTGATCTTAGGAGAAAATTCTAATACATATTTCAAGAATTTTTCAAAAATATCACGCACTACAGGATCAATTGCAGCAGAATCGACCATAAATACAGCTGTTGATGCTTCTGAAAATATTAGTTCGCGTTGAGATTCTGAGAAGTATCGCTCCATGTAGCGTTCTTGACCACCTAAATCCCACACATTAAGTTCCATAATACCCCGAAAAATAAAATTTTCTCTTGAAACGCCTTTAGTTGGTTTCAAGTTTAACACTTTCATGAAATTGTATCCTAAGCATGTCGTCCTCATAAGTGAGGTCTTTCCAGCACCTGCAGGTCCAAATAAGAGTATTTTCATTAAATATAACCCGAGTTTGATTTTATATTTTCTTTATCTTCAATATATTTTTTATACTTTAATTTTTATTTAATTTTTTCTAATTATTGAAAGAAAGTTAAATATTATTATTAATTGATCTCAGAACAATTCAATTAAATATCATTTTTAATTAAATTAAATAAATTGTATTGGAAATTTAAAAATATAAAATGAATTGAAATGAACTTAGAAGATTATATAAGAAATGTACCGGACTTCCCTGTTGAGGGAATTCAGTTTAAAGACATTACCACATTAGCGAAAGTACATGAAGCTTTTAAAGATTCATGCGACAGAATTATCGATCATTATAGAGGTAAAGGCATTACTAAAGTAGCAGCAATTGAAGCACGTGGATATGTATGGGGTGGAGTTATAGCTTATCAATTAGGTGCTGGATTTATCTTAATAAGAAAACCGGGTAAACTACCCTATAAAACTCTAAGTGAAACCTATGAACTGGAATACGGAACAGATAGTATTGAAATGCATATTGATGCAATTGAAGAGGGGGATAAAGTCTTGGTTTTTGATGATTTATTGGCAACCGGTGGTACTGCAAAAGCAGCATGTAATTTAGTTAAAAAAGCGGCTGGTGAAGTAATAGGAATTGCTTTTGTAATTGAATTAACAGGAAGTTTACATGGGAGAGATAAATTAAAGGGTTACGATATTCTTTCTTTAATAGAGATTCCTGTAGAAGAATAAAATGACTTTATAATAATCTTGTAAAGCAAATTTTATTTAAATATAATTTTTTTATATTCTTTCTAATTCTGGTGGAATGTAGCCAAATAATCCAAAAAATCTTTTTCTTACTTTATCTGTATCAAATTTTTGAGTTTGAGCTCCACTAGTTTCCACTACAAATGATCCAATTATTGCACCTAATCTACATGAATCCATTAAAGTCATATCTAAAGTTAATCCTGTTAATATGCCCGCTCGGTATCCATCACCCGCTCCAGTAGTATCTTCTATCTTATCTGGGCTTGCAATGGGGATATTTATTCGAAATATCTTTTCTTTTTCATCTTTATAAATTAGTTCTGAACCTTCTGGGCCCTTAGTGATAATTATCGCATTTATTATTTTGATTAATTCATCTTCAGTTACTCCAAGTTTGTTTTTTATTTGATTTATTTCATACCTATTTCCAATTAGAATCTCTGATTTTTCTATGATATTTAATAATAGTTCTTTTGGAAAAAGAGGAGTCACCTGACCTGGATCGAAAATGGTGGGAATTTTTAAATTATATAATTGATCTGCGAAACTTTCCATTGCATCAACGCTTTGAGTAGAATTTATAGCGAAAGAAAAATTCTCAGGATCTTTAATTTTTTCTTTTAAATCGATATCCTTGCATTTATCTAACGCTCCTCCATGAAAAACAATCATCTGATTCGATTTAATATCATTAACAATATAACACGCAGCAGTGAAGAGTTCCTCATAAATGTCAATTCCAAGTTCAATATTATCAAATTGCTTAATGTGATCTTTATAGCCTAAACTTTCAAAATCCTTTCCTACTGAACCTAATATTGATACATCTGCTATATTTAATAAACCTAAATTATAAGCAATATTACCAGCGGTACCACCAAAATACTGCTTTCGACTATCAGCTGTAATAGTGCTTTGAAATTCTTCTTTTTCATGATTTATTGAGACAGCATTAATAAAATTCTCTTTAAATCCCATAATATAGTCAAAAGCTAATGATCCAAGAACTAGAACTTTGGT
>JAUWHL010000031.1 GCA_030605895.1 Promethearchaeota archaeon
AGAAAATAAGGTAATATTAAAAATTTCAAAAGATATTGAAAAACTTAAGGTTATAATACCTAAAGATTTTACTATAACTGAAATTATTTTGAATGAAAAAATCCTTAAAATTAATGAAGAAAAAAACAGAATTATCGCGACTACATAGCTAAATACTCTATAAAATTAAACTTTATTAAATTAGATTCAAAAATTGAAATTTTCTATAAATGAAATTACAATTTTAAAGAAAAATCTTTCTTATTAGGTATAACTAAAAAAACCTTTTTTTTTCTAAACTATAATTAGAAGATGTAAATGTGATCATTATCTTACTTTAAATAGTAAAAACACTTGAGGTTTCATAAATGATTACATTCATAGATTTAATAATACCCCTATTTTTAGCATTCAGAGAAGGATTAGAAGCAACTTTAGTTGTTGTTATTATACTCTTATATTTAAAAAAGACAAATCAGCGTGCTTATAATAAATATGTATATTTTGGATCTATTATGGCAATATTTTCAAGTATAACCTTTGCAATTATATTTTCTATGGTTTTCGGTGGATTTACAGGGTTTTTAGAGGAGATTTTTGAGGGATCTACCTTTATAATATCAGGAATTTTCATAGTGACTTTAGTGTTATGGGTAAGTAAAGAAGGCCCAAAGATACGTAAACATTTAGAAGAAAAGGTGGGATATTCAATTGAACGACAAAAAGCGTTTTCAATTTCTATATTAACATTTATTATAATTATCAGAGAGGGAATTGAATTAGTACTATTATTAACGGGAACGGCATCCATAGGCTCAATAAATCAAACAACAACGATTCTCGGATCTACCATAGGTTTAGCAATCTCCCTTATTATCGGATTGCTAATATTTTATGGAATTAAGTCAATTGATTTATCAAAATTCTTTAAAGCCACTAACATAATTTTAATACTATTTGCAGCGGGATTGATAACTTATGGAATCCATGAATTAATTGAAGCAGGGATAGTTAACCCAATAATAGAAGAAGTATGGAATATCAAACATATCTTACCAGAAACATTCCCTGATGGCAATCCTGCCACCCCTGAATGGCTTGAAATAATTGGTTCGTTATTAAAAGCCTTATTTGGTTATAATGCGAATCCTTCTCTATTGGAAATTATAATATATCCAAGTCTTCTAATTTTAATTGGTCTCGTTTCATTGACACTTTGGAGACGTACTACTAATATTACTATTATAGAATTAGAAAAAGAGCTAATCAAAATTTCTTAAACCCAATTTTTTTATTTAAGAATGCTAAAATTGAATATCTAAAATTATTTTAGAAATGGTTAATTCTTATAATTATGGTTGATACAACCAAAGCAGTAAAAGAAATACAAGACAAATATAAAGTAATTGGTAGAACCGAAGAATTAAGACAAATCGTTTTAACACATTCAGTAAGTAAGAATCTATTAATTGAAGGAGAAGTGGGAGTTGGTAAAACTCGATTGTCTAAAGCAATTGCAGAATTTTATGACTCTAATTTTTATCGAGTTGATTGTAGTGAAGAATTACTTCCTCATAACCTTGTTGGATATTTTGAGCCACCTCTAGTAATTGCAAAAGGATACATTGATGATTCATATAAATATGGTCCATTAGCTTTAGCTATGGTGAATGGGGGGTGTTTATTCATAAACGAAATAAATAGGATGCCAGAAAGCACGCAAAATTCTTTACTTACATCATTGGATGAAGGAATACTTGATATCCCTAAATTAAAATCGATTAAAGCTCATAAAGATTTCTTTGTTATCGCAACTCAAAATCCTACTGCGCATGTTGGGGTCACAGTTTTAGGAGAAGCATTAAAAGATAGGTTTATATGGATTAATTTAAATTATCAAAGTCCTGAAGAGGAAATTTCAATTATCAAACAAGAATCCAATTTGAATAGTGGTAATGCTGATAAAATTGCAATAATCTCGCAAAATATTATTCAAATAACAAGAGAAAGTACTTCAATTCGTAGAGGGAGCTCTATTAGAGGAGCAATAGATTTAGCAACATTAATAACCCAATATGATAACGACAATAGTAGTAAAAACTGGATCGAAGCTGCAGTCATGGCATTATATAACAAAATTGAACTTGAAGATGGTTTAACTCAATCCAAAAAGGAAATAATCACGAATATTGTTTTAGCTGTATTAAATAAATCGGATTTTCAATAATCGATGATTTCTCTGAGGAAGAATCTGAAGAGATTGAGAAAAGGCTGCATGTTAGATTAACTAAAAGCAAACCAGATAAGGAGATTTTAGAGTACGAAATAATCCGAAAAAAAAGAAAGAAGCCTGATTACTATAAGCACCTTGCCAACACATTAGATTATAAACAAATAAAGGAATTAACATATCTAGCAATACAACATAAAAATCTTGAAGCTTTAATGGGATTATTAAAAGCGAATGTCTATGCTTCGACAGATGCTTTAGATACTGAAGAAGGAGTAAAATTCTTCTCAGAAAAAGCTGCTGAATCTGGAGATTTTATGCCAGAAGTCTACTTTTTTATAAGACGTCCTATATCAGAGAAATATAAATCAATATTTCGGCGATTAGCACGCCAAAGTATTCTAAAATTGTCTCTAAAAATAACTAGTAGAGGTATTAGAGGTCAATTTAAAAAAACTGTTCCCTATTATCAAATGGGTATGCCTGAATTTAGTATGGATGAAACTATTCAACATAATCCATTAAAAATCTTTAGTAAAAACTTAAACTATAAAGATATCTATGGAGTAGAAAGAAAACGGCAAAAAAGAAAAGTAGTATTGGTACTTGATACAAGTGGAAGTATGTATGGTCGTTTACTACTAAATGCTGCCCTTACTACTAGTGTTTTGGCTTATAATATGGAAAAAGAAGATTTTGCCATTGTTTTATTTAATTCAACTGCTATGGTTATGAAGAAAATCAATCAGAAAAGACCAATAATTTCTGTAATTGATAATATTTTAGACTCCGAAGCCATGGGATTTACAAATATTTATGTTGGATTAGAAAAGGGACTAAAAGAGTTAAGTAAAATAAGAGAAAATAGAAAAAGCCGTTTTGGTATATTAATAACTGATGGTATTTACAACCGTGGCGAAGATCCTGTAATTTTAGCAAAAAAATATCCAAAATTACATGTCATAGGAATGCCTGCTGATAATGATGCAGATCAAGGTGTTGATACCTGCCGAGAAATTGCAAAAGCTGGAAGAGGAAAATTTTACGCGGTTAGTGACTATAAAGAAATCCCACGAGCCTTAATAGAATTATTATCTCAAACTTAATTTAAATTTAGCTCTAATTTTTCAATTGAGTTATTTATTTAAATCTTTTTTCAATTATAAAATCTTAAAAAGATATAATTTATTACGATTTAGTATAAAATAAATAATTAGAACTATACAGCATTTTAAAAAATTAAAGAATAAATCAATATCTTTTAAGGTGACCAATTTATATTTAATGAAGACGACGACTATAGATATATTTTTAAAGTAGTTTTAATCGGTGACGGGGGTGTAGGAAAGACTTGTATTGTTCGAAGATTATGTTTTGATTCATTTAATTTAAACACTCAATTAACTGTTGGAATAGATTTTTATGCATATAATTTACCGATAATAATCGATGGTAAAGAAACCAATGTAAGGCTTTCAATATGGGATTTTGGGGGACAAGAGCGCTTTAAAATGCTTTTCCCCTATTATATTAATGGCACGAGTGGAATTTTCTTAGTATTTGATTTATTACAAATGCAAAGTCTTCTTGGTTTAGACTGGTGGTTTGATAGATTGGTAGAAAATAATGTTGAGAATCGCCCTAAAATTCTTATTGGGTCAAAATTTGATTTGGTTAAGCAAGAGGATAATCAATTTGGAATTGATGAGTCAAGTATAAATGCTTCACTTGAAAGATTCTCTGTGAATGATTTCATTAAAACTTCATCTAAAGATGATGTTAATATTCGAGATATTTTTAAACAGATGGTTAAAAAACTATTAGATTTTCATGAATTTGACTATGAAAAAATTGTTTGATTATTTCTGTTTTTAAATCTTTAATTTGAATAAAATATCTTTATAATCTTTTATTGTTATATCAATTATGATACAATAATTCTTTTTGATGGTAGTCTTAAAATAATCTTAATACTCATAAAGAGATTTAAAATTAAATTGGTGTATAGAATATAATAACAGAAGAAGAACCCCGTTATATTTTCAAAATTTGTTTGATCGGTGACGGAGGTGTCGGAAAAACTTGTATTGCAAGAAGGTTATGTTTTAACACTTTTAGTGTGAATACCCAATTAACTGTAGGAATTGATTTTTATACTTATGATATCCCTATGATAATCAAAGGGGATGAATCTCCTTTTGTAAGGCTCTCAATATGGGATTTTGGAGGACAAGAGCAATTCAAAAGTCTATTTAAGTATTACATCAATGGTGCAAATGGAATATTTTTAGTTTTTGATTTACTACGAATGGAATCGTTAGTTAAAATTGATTGGTGGATTGACAGAATAATTGAACACGGTCTTGATGAGAGTCCCAAAATTCTGGTTGGCACAAAACTCGATTTAGCTCAAAAAGAAGACAAACAATATAAAGTAGATAAAATAATTGTTGAGCAGTTCCTTAAAAATCACAATGAAAAAGATTATGTCGAAACCTCTTCTAAGGATAATGTAAATATCCAAAATGTTTTTATAGAGATCGTAAAAATAATATTAGATACTCATGGTTTTGATTATGAAAAAATAGGATAAGAATCCTATCATGAATAATAATTGATTAAATTTTCTTATTCAGTTATGAGATATTCCTCAGGGATTTTTTGACCATATCCTGCTTTTTTAAATTTTTGACCATTTTCAACATAAATATTTGCGCTAAATTTGTGTAACCTATTTTTCGAGTATTCCTTTTTTTTAATCGCAGGTACGCCTGCATATAAACAGAAGTTTTCAGTTTCATATCGTAAGACTGATCCTCCTGCTAAAGTACTACCCTTTCCTAATTTTCCCCCTTGCAAAATTGAGGCATTTATTCCGACTAATGAATTATCTTCAATTATACAGGATCCATGACACATACAAGAATGACCTAATCTTACATTATTACCAATTTCGCAAACTTCATTTGGTCTTGAGTGTACTACAACATTATCTTGAATACTTGTATTTTTTCCAATAATAATTTTCCCCCAATCACCTCTAAGTGTCGCATTAAACCATATATTTGTATAAGCGCCTATTTCCACATCCCCAATTACAACAGCACCTTGAGCGATAAAAACAGTTGGGTGAATTTTAGGTATTGTTCCGTTGAAAGGACTTTTAATTATCATCGCTTATCAACTTAAAATTAGAATATCTAAAATATATTATGTATTTTAGATAAAATTTTTTATTGAGAGAGTTATTGATTTTGGTATATATATCAATATTATATTAGTTTTATAATTACACTAGACACCTTTTATTTTAGTTATTATTTATTCATCGGTTCTAAGAATTAACGAGTACATTCATTTACTCCTGAGATACTAAAAAATAAATTTCTATCACTGTTTGCTGATGAGACTAAGAATTCGTTTTTATTTGACTTAATTTCGGTTTTGTCAAATGAAAAAAAAACCTAAAACTATTGTGTCTATGACAACCACACGAAAAATCTATGAAATCTATGAGACTTATATTCTTAATTTAATTGATAGATACATAGCTACTTCCTTAATTTTTGAGTACTAATAACTAAAAAAAATTATTATAATGACAGGTGTATTTCAACTGGCAAAAATATCTCAGTTTTTATCTGATTTAAAAAATTCCAAACATTTAATTCGAATGACGATTGTGGGAGATGGAGCAGTAGGAAAAACAACATTAGTTCAAGCTTTACTTAAAATAACAGCTGATCATAATCATAACCATTCTACTGGTCATAAAGTATTGGAAAACAAAAAAGTAACTCGTACTCCATTTATGGAAATCGAATCTTGGACTTATAAAGATTTAGTTTTTCAATGTTATGATTTAGCAGGGCAGAGAACTCCAGGTATGCATCCGTTAGATCTCTTACAAAATCACGTACTTAAATATATTGATATTTTCATCTTTGTTTTTGCTTTAGATCGATATGAATCTTTTGCAAATCTTAATGATTGGCTCCGATTGATGAATTTAGAGCACGGTTTAAGAAGTAACAATGGTGGGTTTATTCTGGTGGGAAATAAAGTTGATTTAGAAAGAAATGTTTCAAAGGAATTAGTCCACACTTTAGTTGGTGAAGACAGATTCTTTCACACTTATGTTGAAACAAGTCCTATTTACGGAATAGGCGTTGATGATATGTTGAATAAAATTGTTCATTTAAGTAAAAGACTCCTTACTTTATATGATTAAGGAGATATTATAGGTATTAATATACTCTCATCTTTCAGAAAAATATAAGGTGAGGTGTTAAAATGACCGAGATCAATTGTAAAATCTGTAATGAAAGAATTAATTTTGATCCTAAGAATCCTGATACTTACATTCATAAATCTGAATCGGGCAATTTAATGGTTGGTAAATTATTTACTATCAGATTAGGGCATCAAACAGGTTCAGGTACATTACACATAAATGTAGTTGTTGTTGATGAGAATGGAGAATATCGGGCTCATAAAGATTATTATGAAGAAAAAGTGAGTGCTAAAGGTGCTCCTGATCTATGGAATAATCTTCAGCGTTCAATTCCATTAGAACTTCGATTATATTTATCTTTAGCTAGTGATGAAGAGAAAATAATTCTTTCTTCTTTATCAGATCTCTCCACTAAAACACCCCTAAAATGGTATGAATCCTTAAAAGAATTAAGGGATAATAATCCAACTAGTCAATTAATAACCTTTTTAGCTGTAAAGTGGGGTTTTATAATAGGAAAAGGTAAAGAACTTCTTAATTATAAATATGAACCAACTTCTTGGAGTTATCCAATATATTTACGCTTACAAGCAAGGTTTTCACCCTCATCAGAATTAACATTAATAGCTAAGAGAATAGATTTTGAATCTGCTCCTTTAATCATTCAATTAGAAGCGGCTGTTGCAAAATCAGAAGTTTTTCTTCGTTTAAGTAATTATGAGCTTTTAGAAGGATTATATGAGGAATGTCAGAAAAAATGGGGTAGTCAAACGTCTATTGAAGTAAAGACAGGAATTATGCTATTGCAAGGAAACTATGGTTTTAGGTTATATTTTCTTGGTAGGATAAATGAAGCAATAGACGTAATAGAGCCTGTATTTAATTTTGGGCAAATATTAGGTAACCGAGAAATTGTTATGGTTGTCGGTAACTTTTATGCTGCTGTTAACCAATCTAGTGGAGATCTTGAAAAAGCACTACAAATCTTTGAAATTGTATTAAAGGTTAGTGAAGAAATCGGGGATGAACGAACTAAAGCTGTTATTTCCTCTAATATGTCTGTGATAGAATCCAAACAAGGGTTATATGATCAAGCCCTAAAACGACAAATGGCTATATTAGAATTACCTATTGTTAAGGAAGAATTTTTTATAAGAATCTCTTTAATGAGCATAATCGGTGAAACACTTTTTATTTCTGAACGTTATGATGAGTCAGAAGAATTATGCAAAAAAATTCTTTTAGAAGAAAATTTACCTACATATTATAAAACTGATACTCTTTCGACTCTTAAAAGAATTGCTGGTAAAACTGACTCTCTTGAACTATTAGATTTTGCAAGAAGTTATATTCCAGAGGATTCAGAATTTTTAGATTCACCCGTAGGCAAAATTTTTATGCACGATCTTCAAGCAATAGAAGGTGAATTGCGGGGCAACTGGTCAGAATTGATAGATCACTTAAAAGAAGAAAGAGAAATTATGTTTAAGAACCAATCTGTTGAAGATGCTAGTGATATTGAAATTAGG
>JAUWHL010000198.1 GCA_030605895.1 Promethearchaeota archaeon
TTTCCTTGTCTACTTAAATGAATTTCTAGATTATCATCAATTCCCTTTTTAGAATATCCTCCGATGACTTGAATAATTTCACCCTTCTTAAAATATTTATTTTCCATATCCTTGACTTGTTTATCCCATAAAACGATCTTGATACAGCTAGACAGATCACAGATTTGAAACGAACCAACAATCCCTGATGTACCGTCCTTTTTGGTAAAGTTATTTATCCCAAAAATATCTGTAATTCTTCCTGCTATAACTATATTTTGCATCCCTTCAATTATCTCAGCGATAAGAATGGCAAAATCATTATAATCAATAAACTCTTCAATTTCTTTTTGGATGTTAGGATCTGAAGAATAAACGTCGATACCATTCTCTTTCCCAATCAAATAAAGGGCACCTTCTTTTGTCATAAAACCTTGAAATTCCATAAGTTTCTCATTGATTTGGGAATCGATTTCGTTTTCACTTAATCCAAGGTTCATTAATGCTTGATATACTTGCTCTGCTCGTTCTGTCATCTTATTTCAAAGAAATTATTATTCACTTCCTTTTAGTTTTAATAAATTCTTGATATATTTTGAAGTTAAACCGATTTTATTACGAGTTCTATGAAATGCATAAGCAGAACAATCACAAAGTGCTCTTATATTTGTCTGAATTATTTTCTGGGAAAGATTCTTATCACGCAAGTCTGTAATAAATATAATAATTGCTATTTGTGTCATGATTTGTGGCCAAAAAAATAATTGATCAAGTTTAAGTTTCAAGATTCTGGTATTTTCTCTTGCCCTTTTATAATCAAATACAGGAGCTATTCGATAAAACTTGTGTAAATATATGCGTACTTTCTGATTCTGTTTTTTGGAATTAAGGATATGGGGATTTTTCTGGATAAATAGTCTAAACCTGAGTAGATCTATTAAAAAACAGCTTACATATTTATGAATAAGCTTAACTGGTATCTTTGTATTTTCAGTAATATTTTCGTAATCAAGGTTGGTTAACGCCCTAATTTTATCTTGATTTGTTACAAACGCAATATTGCGAAACAAATAATTTAAAACAATTGGTTTAAGACCATTTTGAGATTTATAGAATTTATTATAATAATCAGAACTATCTCTTACGTCGATATACTGTTTTTTAAGTGTTTGAGCCATAGTGTTTCAAATATACCAATTTACTTTAAACTTCGATAAATCAAAAGTATTTAAATAAAAAAAGTAGCTTATACTTCGTTTTTTTTCTTTAAGAAGGAAATCGCTCATCCTCAACAAATTATTTTTCCACCCAAAAGAAATAGAGAAATTATTATAATAAATAATCTAACGTAGCTTGTTTGGGTTTTAAATAATCCTTTTTAAAAATAAAATTTTCTCTACACGTTTTATAATTTTTTTCAAATTTAGCCAAATTTGAATTAACTCTATTTTTATCAAGATGATGTTCCCTACATAATAATGACATAACACGTGTTTTGTTTGGGAAGTTCCAATGTATATTATCCAAAGATTCAAGAACTTCAGGAAAAACAAATATTTTCCTTACTCTTTTTATAATATATGGAGTTAACTCATGAAAATCAAAATTTTGATATTCTTTTAAAATTAAAGTTTCAATATTTTTATATTTTCTAATGAGAGTGAGTGCCTTTTTGGGTCCGATACCAGTTATCCCTGGGAAATAGTCTGTTCCGATTAATATTCCAACATCAATTAATTGAAAAAGTGAAATTTGTAAATTTTTCAGATTTTTGTGCAGATTTATATGTAGGGTCTGAATTTTTTGATATTGCCATTTTCCTTGGACCTTCCTTCGTAAAGATTTGGAAAGATTTTGTATTAGTGAAGGGCAACCAAATAAGATTGAATCAAAATCCTGTGAATTAGAGAAATTAACAATTCCCTTTTTTACTAAATACGCACATTGAGATTCTGCTGAAGCGGGAGACTCGATATAAGGGATACCCAAAGCTCCAAGAAGTTGCTTAGATTCTTTTATAATATTTTGCCACATATATTCTTTACTTAACGCGATTTGTCGTGCTAGTTTCTTATTACTTTCCTTTACTGCAAGTTCATACCATTTTTGTGTGAAAAGGAAATCTTTCAGTTGATCTTTTGAAACAACTCTCTTTAGTTCAGAAACTTTCCCATCGAAACAAAAGATTGGAAAAATCCCCTTTGAATAGTAAAAATTTACTCGATACAAAAGACCATATAAATGAAATATCGGCCTTTGGGTCCGGTCTAAAATTAAAGAGGCATCTGAGGCATCTGGATTCTTTCGAGTAAAATTAAACAAGCCCATTATGATATTTGGGGCATCAATTGCTATTATTTTACCTACTAAATCTTGATACCTAATATGTTTTCGAACGATTATATTTTGTAATTTAACTCCCATTCTTGAACTATATTTATTATGAGCTAATAAAAAGAAAAAAGAGTCAGAATTGATGTTAAAATTACCATCCTTTAATCATGTGATATAATCTAAAAATAATTTTGAATATGTTTAGCTTCCTAAACGCCATATTTCACCTTTAATATATCTTTAAGAGTAAATTATGGATCAGCCAGGAGTATTTAAACAAAAAAACCAATAATATGACCGAGGGATTTCATAAGAAATACGAGTACTATCCGTCTTTTAAAAAGGGTATGATAAAACCAGAAGGGGCACAAAGAGTTCTCGATTATCGAACCTTCGGACACAATTTCAAGGGATTTCCTAT
>JAUWHL010000017.1 GCA_030605895.1 Promethearchaeota archaeon
GTTAAAGAAACTTTAATTAAAGAATAACCTAACCTTTTTTTTTTTATTTTTTCAAAGGTTCTACAATAATTTTTATCCATTTTTCACGATCGTAATATTTAAACGCGTCTACAGCTTCCTCAAGAGTAATATATTTTGTAATAAGACTATTTAAGTCTCATTTTATCCCTCAATCATTACACCTCTTTAAAGATTACATAATTAAAATTGAAATTTCTATCTGCCTTTTAATCCATCTATGAACATTCTAAGCATTGTTCCAATCCCTATGTTTTCCGTTCTGGATTTTTTAATTTCTGGTGAAGGTTTAAAATCTTTATTCACTGATCTAACCCACTCTAAGTATGATAAATCCATAATCTCTTCAAGATTATATTTTTTAATAACCTCTTTCAACAAAATATCATATTTCGAATAATTTTCAACGAGTAAAGGTTGTTCTTGATTACCTATTATAACTAAGGGAGGTAGTGAATAATGATTTGCAAATGAAATTAACGATTCTGGTGGCTTATCTCCTAAATAGGGTGAAATAATTAGATCAAAAGAGATAGTCTTACCACTAAATGTAGAGGCTGTTGAACGATAAGTTGTAGAGACTTTTGGTACAATTTTTTGAGCATGACCTGTTCCATCTGTCCAATAATGAAGCATTTTTCCATAATATGTTCCAAAAGGGTTTATTCTTATCTGTTGACCCCTTTCATGAGAATCTCCAAAACCTTTTTCTCTTACTTTAATTGGAGAAAAAGCAAAGTTTGCTGCTTTTAACGAATTAAAACCTAATAAAATTCCCTTTTGACCATTAGATAATGCCATCCATCCATCAGAGATGTTTGCCACCAAACATTCAATATCTGAATTTTTGGGATCTACTTCTCGCATGTCTAAATCGAAATATGTAGTATGTCCCAAAAAGTTATGCTTCCAAACCCTTAGAGGAGTATCTGTTCCAATAATATTTGGTTTTATTTCACATGGCAATATTTCTTTCCATCTTATATCATATAATTCTTGTACGCTAGAAGTCCCATCAACGCTTATTGATTTTCCCTTTATGTCTGGTAAAGCTACTTCTACATTAATAAAGATATAGGGGATTCCAGTGTATAGTGTAATAGTTTTATAAGCATATGCTACTTGATTTTTAGTAACTTCAAATTTACCTTCTATTTTTATTGATGCTGAGAAGTTATCAGAACCATCTCTCAAAACTTTTATATCATTATGTGAAGGATAATATCTCTTCCCATTCTTCTTCCCAAACATAACTGCAGATTCTAAAAAGTTAGGACAAGCAAACTCTTCACCATTATATGTCACCGAGATAATATTTCCTTTATCATTAAAAAAGATTTTAATATATTCATTTTCAATTAATTCGAGTGTCGCATTTATAGTATTTTGTTTATTAAAAGGATCTCTCTCATTTTCACTTGTTTTTAAGGATGAAATATGGTATCCTTCGGTTTTAAAACATGATTCGGAAAAAAATGCTTCAATTTGTAATTTTTGACTGTCTTCGATTTGATAGACTGAATATGATAAATCTTGTGAATTGATTTCTCCTAGTAATATATTCAACTTTTCGTTTTGTATTAGCTCAGAACTTTCTAATGGAAGCTCTGATTTTACAAAGATATGAGAATTTATTGGTTTTCTCTCAAATTCAGTTATACCTCTATTAACAATTGGAAAAACTAAAAAATGATAATCCTTAATATTTTTTGTTTTAATTATATCTATAAATTTTTCTTTAATTGCATAATCAGCAGCAGATTTGGCTGCTTGATGGGCTTTTATAGCATAATTCATTGCTGTCTTATATCTATGAGGATGTAAAAAGGGCATTGATAAGCCAAAATTAGTTGTTGAGGCAAAAAGGATTTTATTTTTAATATAAGTATCAGACAAATCTGTACCATCCCTTATATAATTATTTATTTTAGATTTAGTTTGATCTGGTAATCCAATATCAATCAAAGAATCGGAAATACATTTTAGCCATCTTGCTCTTTGCCCTCTTGTCCAAAATTCTGTGTTATCATATTTTTGTGCCCAATTATAATAACCATTCCAAAGTCCATCCGCTACATCCATTCTTACTGTTGTTTCTCCATGAATTTTCAAATTTGGAATGGTATCTAATAATGTACCGAATTCTATATAATCATGCATATCAACAGCTTCTGCAAATTCTCTTAATCCTCTGCTATTTGGCATCCATTGAACTAATTTGGGTAATTTTATTCCCGTCCATGAATCTGCATCCATATCATAATTCAGATATACAAGAGCATGTCCACTAATATCACCAGATATTTGCTTTTCTCTTATTAATTCAAACCACTTCTTAATAGAATAATAGTCAATAATGTCACCAAAGCTATACATTGGAAGCATAATTATTGAAGCATTAGTTATAACAGAATTAAACTTTATTGGGTTAAACATTTGATTCCAATTTAATCGAGGGTTCAAAAAAGGACGAAGGCAGTCAAATGGAAAAACTGAATAATAAAGTCCAACACCTTTAATTCCAGCTTTAATATATTGTTCAATCATACCTTGAGTAAACATAGTTTCTTGAGAACGGACATATGGAGCAATTCTTCCTGGAAACAACTGTTTTACTCCTATCCCCATAGAATTCTCTAGATACCACTTTTGATCAGTTTGAAATTCTTCAGCATCGAGAATGGACTGAGCAGTATTTCCCCAAGAACCAATTATTACCTCATCTTTTCCAAGTTTGCATCTTTCAATTAATCTATCTAAAACATCTTGTTGATATTCTTTCTGAAGTTGAATTGACCAAAAAATATCGGCATAATCCCAAGATATAGGAATTTTTCCACCACATAAGCCATCATCTTCAATAGCATCCAATTGATTAAGTATCTCTTCCATAAATCTAATATCCATACCAAAACCAGATTCACCTCGAAAATCTCCTCTATAAGAATGATAATAGTTGATGTGAGGGGCTAGAATATAATAAATCTTTTTTTCTTCTAAATCCAAAATCTTAAAACTCTAAATTATTTTAAAAGTTATTAGGGGAAATATGTAAAAATTTAATAAATTTAATAAAAGAAATTTAGACTTCAAAGCTCATTTTAAAATGATTTAAATACTAGAAATTTATATAACAAAATATCATGGCTAATAATTTTATCAATGTTGCCATTGTAGGAGTGGGGGACGTAGCAAGTGCATTAGTTCAAGGAATACAAAATTATAAGAAAAACCCCGACAAAATTATTGGGATTCTTCCAGAAATTACCCAATATAATATTGAT
>JAUWHL010000268.1 GCA_030605895.1 Promethearchaeota archaeon
ATTCCTTCCTTTTTTATTGAAAAAGGGCTAATAGTTTTTTGTGTAATTTTTTGTTGTTGCTTACGATCATCAAATTCACGCTTCATCTTTGACAAGCGTGATTTATTTAATGCTACAATTTTTTCTGTTGCTTTATGTTTAGGAACTAGAGATAGGAATTCTTCTAATTTTTTAATCCTTTCTTCTAAAGCTCCAGCATCTAAGTACTCCTGATACTTCGCTCTAGCTTGAGGTGGTAAATTAGCACTCAAATTAAAACACTATATAATTAATTTAAAATAAAGAACGAAATCGATCCTCTGTCTTTAATCTTAAGTCTCCTAGTATTTCATTAATGCGTTCTTCAAATTGCTTAAAATATTTAGGTCTTTTTGAAAAGATATCATTTAAAGAGTATCGATTGACAAAATAAGAGATAATTCGATTCAATTGTTCTTTCACTACTGAGGTATCTGTTCCTTTTTCTATGATGGCAAATGATAGTAAAGGTTGTTTATTATTTGGGTCATCAGTTGGTAATCTAATCATTTCACAATAACAAACCAATTTAAAACTCGCTAGACTGATTACATTTATATCATCACCGAATACTTCACTAGTAAAGCTTTCAAGTGCAGTTAGAAAACCAGCACGCAAGTTTGGATCTAAAACGTTATCCGAAGATTTATAGTATTTAATTTCAACTAAGTTTCTCATACCAAGATTAATTCCAACTTCTAAAATTGCCATTTTTCAAAAGGATATTTTTACTGATTCAAATTAGTTCGATTATTTGTTTTATAGTATTAATTAAAGTTTTTATTTCTATTTTTTTTTTAAACCTTTATTTAATATATTTTTAATTGTTTTTTATCTGAAATACTAATTATCAGCTAAATTTTAATTTAGATTTAATTTTAATTGATATGTTAAGAAATATTCACTTGTTTCTTATAAGCAGTGAATGTATTCTCACAAAGCATTGCAACTGTCATTGGTCCAATTCCACCAGGAACTGGAGTAATTTTTTGGCATTTTTCCAACACATTTTCAAAATCTACATCACCACATAATTTTCCTTCAACTCGATTTGTACTGACATCAATAATAATTACACCTTCCTTAATTCGTTCCTTTGTTATGAATTTTGGTTGTCTAACAGCAACTATCAGGATATCAGCTTTTCGGATATATTCATCAATATCTTTTGTGGAAGTATGGCAAATTGTAACAGTCGCATTTCTTTTTAACAACATAAAAATCAAGGGTTTTCCTACTAGATTTGAACGATTTATTATAACTACATCTTTCCCCTTAAGTTCTATATCATAATATTCAAGCAATTTTATTATCCCTTTTGGAGTACAAGTGCCCAATTCTTCATTGTAATCAAAAAGCTTTCCGCGATTGAGGGGATTTAGACCATCTGCATCCTTTGATGATGTTATTTTTTCTAAAAACTCGGGAGTATACTCTCTTAAGTTTTTAGGTAATGGTAATTGAAGTAAGATACCATGAGTTGTAGGATCATTATTAACTTTATTAATTTCATCAAATAATTCTTCTTTTGATATATTTTCATCTAACTCTATAATTGTCGAATTTATTCCTACTTCTTGACAAGTTCTCTGCTTTATATTTACATAAATCTTTGAAGCAGGGTCCGTTCCTACTAGTATTGTGGCTAACTTTGGTTTAATACCTGTTTTTTCTACAGCTTGTTTAATTTTTTCTTTAAGTTCTGTATTAAACTTATCTGCTAATTTTTTTCCATTTAATATTTTATTTTTCATGATTGTCTTTATGAACTATTTAATACCTAAATAGAAATTAGAAATAATGTTAATGTGAGATATTTAAATCAATTTAATGATAATTAAGAATTTAATAGCTTTATAATCTTCTTTTTCGCCATACAAATACTAATACAGCAATAATAACTCCAATAGATATTAAAACTATTCCTAAAATCCAATAATTAAACTCCACCATCCAAACATCTTTAGCTAAAATAGAGAGGGAAGGATTTAGGATTTTTAAAGTTTCGAATGCATAATATGAGGCAATAATAGAAGATTTTTTTTGTTCATATCCTTCCGTATTTTCTGAAAATCCCCCATCCACGAAATTTTGAAGCGTTACTATCCATGAAATTGTAGGCCCGATATTTAATTCAACGGCATCTATTAATGAAATTGCTTTTACACAAAAATATGAACTACTTAACGTTGCATATTGAGCATTTTTATCAGGTATGTATCCTCCAAAATTATTAAGATCTGTTGAATCATTAATATAAAATGATTTAAGATAAGATAATGTTTTGTTTATATTAACTAAATCGTTAATTTCCCATAAATCATCAAAAATTAAAGTAGCAAAATATGTATTGAGCAATGTAGATGATAAACTTTGGTTTCCTCCATATCCTCCATCAATATTATAACATGAAAGTGTCCAATTTTTATGAACGGGAAGATTTTCAATAGTTTCATTAATCAATGAGTAAAGTTGAATGATATAATATGTGGAAGCTAAACTTGCTGAGCTGGAGGTGTTTGAGTAAGAAAAACCACCACCTATCTGTTCGGTATCGTTTAGATATTGATAAATCCTATTTTCTAAATCAATGTCGATTTCATGTTGTAAAATGCTTAGCGAATTCATTAAATAAAATAAATCATATATAATAACTTCATTTTCATCAAATATTTTACTTATATTCATTTCTAAATTATTTTGAAGAGCTTCAATTTCATGCGGATTTATTCCATAATCCTCTAAAATTTCTAATGCATACGCTGTTGCATCAAGAGAAACGAATTTATCAGGAATAATTCCGTTGGAAAAACCTTTTTGCTCAATTTCGTTATTCAAAACAAATCTAGTTAGATAAGATTGACGTGTCTTTCCTAATACACTCGGAATTGCATTTATTGTTATTAACAATAAAAATAATACAATAATTAAATTCCGATATTTGTACTTCAATCAAAAAAACCTAATTCTGATAAATTAAAATTTAATTTTTTAAATCTATCTTGAAATTAAAAATTAACTATATGGTTAAACTACATGAAGTAATTTTTCAATTTTTTATAATTTAGTAAAAAATTCATTTAAATTGTAAAGATTTTTTTTTATTACTTAAAGAATTTCACTAATATCTCGGTATAACAACTCTTTATTTGTTTGAAACTGATCATATGTTACGAATAATTGTTGGAATGAAGGCAGACTTCCTAGAATGGCAGCACCAGTAAAAATAGCAAATTGAAGATTATCAGGAACAAAAAATTTGAGTATTTTACTAGCAGATTCCATGAATTCAGAAAACTCTTGTGCAGGTGTTTTTTCTATTACTTTTTCTGGTAGACTTGTCGTTTCTAAAGATTCTATTGGTTTTCCACAATATGGACAAAAAAGCGAATTTATATCAGCAACTTTTTTTTGCAATGTGGACATATTCCTTTTTCTGGTTTTTTTTGTTTAATTCCACCAAGAGTTCCAATTTTTATTTCTGGTAAAACCAATACTCCACCACAAGAAGGGCATAATTCTTTTCCATCACTAAGGTTAACAAATGCACCACAGTTAGGGCATGTATCCTCTTTCTTTTTTGAGATTTCAACGGCTTGAAGTTTAATTAATTCACTCTTAACTGCAGAAAGAGGGGCAACTGGTTTAGGAATTGAACCTAACTGAGATAAAAGAGGATCTAATTCAGATTCGAAACGTTCTTGAAAACCACTATAGGAAAGGTTTCCTCCCGCAAAAACTATGTGAGATAATAGTTCATGCCAGTAATGATTATCAATAGCTTTTAAACTCGTAATAACGGCTTGAGGAATAGTCATTATATTTCCATGACCTAACATACCGGGATTAAATAAAACTTCTGGAGCTTGATAGAGAACGTGCGTTGGAACATTAATAGTTGACCCGTCTGGCATCGGAACACTGAATACTTCCTCCGTGTTTGGAGGTTTGCTAGGATCTAATACAAAATAACAATTTTTTTCTTTAATATCTTGAATAATTTCATCTGCTGCACTAGAAGAAATACTTGTTCCTTCTCTCATTAATAGACCTTTTAAATTTTGATTAACATCTATTCCCGCAATCGGGATTTTCTGAATTGCATGTTGAACTATCTGACCGTTGATTATTGGGACAACCCATGTTAAGCCGTCTCCACTTTCAATAACTAATCCTGTTGTCAAACCAACGCTAAATAAGGAAAGTATGGGTGTTTGCATCATTACTAAACTTCCAACTCGGTGAGTTTCAAAAAAAACGCGTGCTATGTACTCTTTTGTCTCTCTATTAATAAAAGGAGATTCGCAATAAAAAACTGGATATTGGGAAAGATTTTCAATTCTAAGTAATGTATAAAAGATATAATTCAAGATCTCATAATAACTGTCCCAATCC
>JAUWHL010000293.1 GCA_030605895.1 Promethearchaeota archaeon
CAGAATACAAAAATGTCATTTCAATTAATAAGCTTATTTTAATTAGTATAAGAAGATAAAAAATAAACAATTTTAATATAATAAATTCTATAATTAGATTCAAATCTTTTTTAAGTCTATATTCTCTGTTAAATTATTGAGATCTATTGTTTTTTTATCTATATTTAATATAATTACGATATAAATAAGCGCAAAAAAACTTTTATTTAATATTTATTATAAATAAAATCTTCATGAAGAAAATAAATAATTCTTTTTGAGATTTTTTTCTTAAAAACAATATTAACTTGTTCAAACATCTCTAAATATTTAGTTATAGTGTTTATGTGCATTTTTAATTCTTTTGAAAGCTGAGTTTTTGTAATTCCATAATCAAATTTTTTTAAATATTCAATTATTTTCCTGCTTTTTTCTTTTGAAGTCAAGTACCTTAATTTCTTATCTTTTAGATTATATTTTGAGTCAAAATAAATATCATGGTTTTCAATTTTGTCTTTTTTAATGAAGTTAAACTTTAATAGAATTCTAAGGTGCCATACAACAACATGATTACTAAATTTGAGCTCTCGAAGGATCCTATTGAAATAAACCCCGGGATTTGCTAAGATAAACTCATAAATTAATTTTCTTTTTTGATTTTTTAAGATATCATCCATAGAAAGTTTTGAACCTTCAACAATCATGTTCTTCCTAACTAAAGATCTTAAAATTTCTTCAATTCCACTAATGTTAATATTTCTTGAGGCTGTTCTAAATCGAGCAATAATAAAAGGGATTGTATCATTCATATCGAAATATCTATTTTTATTTAAATACTCCTTAACAACATCTAAAACGAGTTTTTCTTTTTCCAATAATTCGATAAGCATTTTTAGAAAGCCTCTACTAGTTTCACCTATTCCGCTCCTAAATTAGGTGTGTTTTTTCAATCATTTCATCTAAAATCGACAGTCTTTCTTTTGGAGGTAAAGCGAGCATTTCAAGAATAAATTCACTTCGATCAAAACTCTCCCATTCAAATCGATTCAAGTTTTCAAAGAATTCCTCTGAAATTGCAGTAATATTTATTTTATTTATTAAACTGAGTTTTTCAATAGCATTTTCTCCTGCAAGTATTTGAAGTGCTAATTTACCTTCATATAGTTCTTCATCTAAACCATTTTCAAATTTCTCACTGAAATATGCTTCCCTATCTCTATCTAACTTTAATGTTACTCCTCTATGTTTAACATAGTAATTTATCGCATATGCTGAGCTTGCACTTACAGCACCGATTACAGAAATCAAGATTATAAGAGGTATTAAAGAATCAGGCTTATCTATGGGTATTAACAAATTTTCAATTCCTATTTTAGGATCATGGTAAATATGTTCACCATTAGGATAATTGATAAATAATCCTTGTCCATATTCATCATATTCATCCGCATTAACTTCATTAACAAGTATATTTTCTAAATTTTTGTCCACGACCGCATTATTTCTCCAAGTGAAATATCCTGTAAAATCATATGATGTTGTAATCACTCCATTTTCGTTTTCGGCGTAGCCTTCTTTCTCATCTTCTGTTTCTTCCTTTATTTCATAATCTTCTCCATAATCTAGTATAGTATATAAGGCGAGTTGAGAACTCTCGCTTTCAAACTCGTAATTTGAGATTGCAATATCAATCTTAGCTTGAGTTGGTGTAATTAATGATTTTTCTATAACAACAAATTCTTCCACAAAATAAATACAAGCTGTAAAAATATTGTTTACAGTTTGAATTTTAAAATAATGTAATGAAGTACCACTTGAAATATCTGAAGTTTCATAAAATACAGGTTTAAAATCATTTAATGGGAGAGTTTTAATTCTGTGATCGATATCTGGATTAAAGATTCCATTCTTGTTAGTATCATTATATTCAATAATCTCATGAAAAAGTATTCCAAATTCTAATTCACACTCCGATTCAAGTTTCGATCTATAACGTAATCCTATATACAATCCATCTTCATCGAAAAAGATAAAAGCTCTTATTTCGTCTCTATCAACTTCACTTCTTCTGACAGATTCTACTACAATTTCATTTTCTCCAATGCCTACTTCAATATGTCTTTTATTTTTTTCTTCAAAATCATCATTTATTCCATCATCATCATTTTCGCCTGAAGCGATTGTAAGAGTAAAATTAATATTAAAAAGTAAAATACTTAAGAGAAATATACTCATCAAATAATATTGTTTTTTCATCTTCAATACCTCATCCAATTGACTTATTATCTTAATTTTAAAATTTTTTAACCAGATATTCTTATTTTTAATTTTTTAAATTAATACATAAAAGATAAAAAAAATAAATTTATTCTTTTTTAGGGTATCTTAGAAATTTTATCTAACTTTCTTCTTTGAAATAAAAACTCCTGCCGCGATAACGCCAAGTCCGACAACACCAGCAATTGGACCTATGATTATCATTGGAAATTCTGAAGCAGATATCTCTTCAAAAACAATACCGATTTTTGGATCATGGTAAATATGATTTCCTCGTGGATAGTTAAACAATAGTCTTTGTATTTTATCTTCTTCGCATTCTAACTCAAGTTCATTTGTCAATACAGGCATTTCAATTCCATCAATCATTGCTGTCTCTTTCCAACTAAAAATTCCAATGTACCCTTCATTATTAGTGAACACTTCTTTTTCGTTCACTGCATTTCCATCTTTTTCATCTTCTGTTTCTTCTTTTTCTTCATAATAGTCTTCAGAAAAGAGTTTTGTATAGAGTGCTAGTTGAGAGTTATCCTCAATGTAATCATAATTCGTTATTTCAATGTCTATTTTAATTTGAGTGGGAGCAACTAAATTTCCATTAACAGATACAAATTCCTCTGGAAAATAAATATGAGCAGCAAAAACACCATCTGTTGTATTAATTAAGAAATAATGCAAAACACTGTCATCTGAAATATTTATTGGAGTATAAATTATCGGTTGAAAAGAATTAATCCCATAATCTTCAATACATGTATCATTTTCATAGTCAAAAACTCCATTGTCATTGAGATCAACAAATTCAACAAGAGCTTGAAATTTCACTTCAAATCGTAATTTTAATTCATGTATCCATTCTTCACAACCATCTCCATGAGCGGTTTCTTTCTCGGATTCACCTTCTTCTTTATCTTTTACTTTTTCTTCGCAATCTGTTATGTTAACTTTTGTCAGAGTTCTAAATGAAACTGCAATCGATAATCCATATTCCTTATATCCAATCCTTAAATCCATTATATCTTTCTTGTCATCAGTTCTTTTAATAGATGCCATTTCAACCACATTATCTCCAAACCATATCTCTACATATCTTTTATTTTCTTCTTCGTAATCATCATCCACGCCATCCTTATCTTCATCTTTCGGGTCTTCTTTTGGTTCTTCCCCATCCTTAGGTTCCTCCTCACCATCTTCTTTAGGTTCTTCCTCATCACAGGGTTCTTCACCTTCGCATGGTTCCTCTTCTTCCCCATTTTCACCGTCTCCATAGCCATGAGCGATAGTTTGTCCAAAACTTGCAGTGAATAATAAGATCCCTAATAAAAAGATTCCTAACATATAATTTGTTTTTTTCATTCAATATCCCTATTGCATATAATTTTACATAAATTGGCTTATTATCATAATTTTTATGCTATTATTTAAATTAAAATGGTAAATTTTTGAATATTTTTTGGATGTAAAAACGATCTAGATTTTGTACTTGTTTTTTTTTTATAAAATTGAATATAAAATTATCCAAGATCTTATATAGGAAAAATTAGTCTAATCTACATTAAAAAAAAAGAATTAGCTTTTTATTAGAACCGATAAAAACTTTTCTTATTAGATTTATATAATCTTTAGGTATAGTAAGCTTGTATTATCTTAAATTTCTCTTAAATATTATTCGGGAAAATATATTCGATTTTATGAAACCTTTTAAATGTTAAAAATTAAAAATGGAGCCAGCGGTGGGATTTGCACCCACGACGCTAAAAGCAACGGCTCTGCAGGCCGCCTCCTTAACTACTAGGATACGCTGGCTCTGAATAATTACTGTTCTTATATAAAAATTAACTAGTAGTATATAGAGATTTATCATCGATTTTTTTTTAGCTTTTCCATTTTCAAGGTATTAATTATTGTGATGCATGATTTTAAATTTTAGAACATGGTTATAATCATAAGGTTTTTTATCCCCACTTACTTATCTTTTGGTGTTCTTTAAAAAATACTAAGTTGGAGTTCAAAAAAATGGATTTAGATGAACTGCTTATAGTTGAGATGAAAGATTTTATACTTGAATTTTGTGAAAAGGTTGGACCTAGATCTCCATGTAGTAATAATGAGTCCAAGGCAGCCAAATTATTTTATAATAAGCTTAAGGCATTAGGTTATAATGTAAAAACCGAAGAGTTCACTGTTCATCCAGGAGCTTATAAGGCTTCATTCAGATTACCTATGATCCTTTTTATCCTATCTATAATATTTTATTGGATTTATCCGTTGTTAAGTTTAATAATAAGTATTTTATCTTGTCTAATTTTGATTGGAGAGATGTATTTTGCAAAAGAGGTAATTGATCTTTTTTTTCCTAAGAAAAATTCTCAAAATGTAATCTCTAAAATAGAATCACAAAATCAAGCTAAAAATTTAATAATAATTGGGAGTCATCTAGATTCTAATTGGGAGTTTCCACTTATTAGAAAAATCAGATATGGATTTATAATCATTATATCTATAAATCTAATATTAAATGTAATTCTGTTAATTATCTTACCCATGAAGATTTTTGTTAATTTCCTTGAATTAGAAACTGATTTTTTCTATATTGAATTAATTTTTTAT
>JAUWHL010000043.1 GCA_030605895.1 Promethearchaeota archaeon
AACAAAATTATCTGAAAAACTTCCTAAAACCGATTAATATTTTCTTATTTCTTTTTGCTGGAAAATTTTATGTAATTTTTCGTTAGAAATTTATAGACTCATTCTATAGTTGAATTATAGCGTAATTTTAAAAATATAACATTTCAGAGGTAAAAAAATTGAGAAAACCGATAATTGGTGGAAATTGGAAAATGAATAGAGGAACCCCCAATGAAACCACAGAAATGCTAGAACGTTTAATTCCACAAGTAGAAGGAATTGATACTGTTGATATAGTAATAGCCGCCCCTTTTACCGCTCTAACTAGAGCATTTGAGATTTTAAAAGATACAAATATCAAGTTAGGTGCACAAAACATGTATTTTGAAGATAAGGGAGCTTTTACGGGAGAAATTTCACCTCAATTTTTAAAAGAAATTGGAGTAGAATATGTCATTCTTGGTCATAGTGAAAGAAGAGATATTTTTAAAGAATCAGATATCTTAATTAATAAAAAACTTAAAAAAGCTTTATCTATAAATTTAAAACCAATTGTATGTATTGGAGAACACCTAGAAGAAAGAGAAACGGGAAAAACAAGAGAAAAAATAGAATATCAGATTAATGAAACATTTAAAGATCTTTCTAAAGAAGAATTAATACAAATTATTATAGCATATGAACCAATTTGGGCAATAGGGACAGGAAAAACTGCTACTCCAGAACAAGCAGAAGAAATACATATTTTCATTCGTAATCTTTTGAGTCAAAAATTTGATAAGGAGACTGCTGACTTAATAAGAATACAATATGGGGGTTCAATTAAACCTAGTAATGCTGAAGAGTTGTTTAATAAAAAAAATATCGATGGAGGTTTAGTTGGGGGAGCTTCACTACAACCAGATTCATTATTTCAGATAATTCAAGCTGCTGCTAAATCAATTAAATAAGAATTTTTAGATTTAATATTTATTTATCTTATTTTCTTTAAACTATTCTTAAATTTCTTTTATCATGGTTCCTTTAACCAAGTATGGCATTAAAAGCAGAAGTGAGTTTTGCTGGAAACTCACCAAAATAACTCTGAGGATCTGCAAAAAGTAAATAAAAGAAAGGTTCAAACAAAATATTCTCAACTGTAGTTCCAACATCTGATTTAATAATGCATACTTGAATTTGTTCTTCAGAGAAAAATGATTGTCTATAAATCCAATCCAATGGAACTATCTCAGGGATATATCCAATGTGTCTTAAAAGATCATGTACATTTTCCAATGAATATTTTTTCCCAAAACTAATTATTGGAGAAAGATCAAAAGAAGCTATGCAAATACCCCATAAACCATAATCTTTCATTTCACTCAAAAAATCATTTGCTCTACGTTTTATATCATTTTGATATTTTGATATTTTTTGTCTTGCTTCTGAATCTGTTAGAATATCTAGAATTTTTTTTTCTTCATTTTCATAAACAGTATCCGCAGAATCAAGAGGAATTTTAGAATTTATAAAATTAGTATAAATAAGCTTTATTTTTTCTCTAACTGATCTATGTAATAGAAAGGATTCTGTTTGTGTTGTGATTAAAACATCTCCTTGATATTTCCTTTTTTTATTAACATTTTTAAGCTTATCTTTTTCTTTTTTAGGCTTGAATTCAAGTACTTCTATTTTTTTATCAATATTTCGAGCAAATTCAAAAAGTGCTGATATTAAACCAGCAGAAAGATCGAATTTTGAATTCAAATCTAATTGATCTTGAACTATAGGCTTACTTTTAGAAAAATCAAAAAACCTAAGAAAGATTTTTACACCTTCTGGTATAGGTTTAACTATTGTATTGAAATAAGGAAACCCGGTAGTAGAGATAATACTCAGTTCGTATATAGTCATTTATTTTAAAAATAATCGTCTTAAATTTTTAATTAATTCACTGCTTTTTTAACAAATTTTAATATATTTAAATTTATAATAATTTATATAATCTTAAGTTAATAAAATTGTATAGAAATATAGCTTATTACATAATTTTATTTCGTTACTTCAATAAAAAAGGTTAAAAAACAACGATTGCTGGTTTACCAGGAAGCGCGTTAGCTGCTTTTTGTTCATTTGAGTCTTTTTCAAAAATGATTTCTACTTCAGAATGGAATTTTTTTTCTAATACTTGTTTTATTTCATCAAAAAATTGAAATTCTTCTTTCGAAGGAAGTGTAAATTTTGAATATTTTCCTACATTTTTAAGTATTTTACTAACATTTTATGTAGAGAAATAATATTTAATAATAGTCAGTTTAAACTCTCATGAGATCTTCCTTTTCTTTGAAAAATAATTCAGGATAAAGATATTCAAAAGTCTTATTAAACAATTTATGGTTCTCCCACTTTTCAGTTTTTCCATCCCATATTAAGTTCTGCAAGGGATTATATTTTTCAAGAAAATTATTGTTTCCATAGACCGATTTAATAAGAGAGTCAGCTTTAACCAAATCAGTTAATATCAAATATTTTTCAACCTTTAGATATTGAAATATATATTCGAAAATTCTTAAAAATTCAGCAAGTTCGCAATCTGGAAGATATAATTTGATCATTAACCCACTATAAATCTTTTTCTTCTTATTAAATCCATGAATATAATATTCTCCTTCAATTTCGTAAATAAAACCTAGATTAAAATATTGGAATATATATTTAAGAATATCAATTGTATCTTTTTTTAGATTTAACAAAAGAAAATGGATAGTTTCATTCAATCCTAAATTTTTGGGAGAAATATAGGGAAAGATGATTTTTTTCTTAATTAAAGCTTGAATCTCATCGAAGATAGATTTGTTAATAATATTGTGATTTTTCTTAATATCAATAGAATGCCAATTGTATAAATGCAATAAAGCTTTATAATGAGAAGAATCAGGTTTATAATAATCTGAATTTATTAAATCACCAATTTCAAAATGCTTCACTTCTGAAGTTTGAACTCTATAATTTGGATTGAAAAGAATATTTTGTATATAAGTATTAAAATTATTGGAGTCTAAATACCATCCATTTGAGCTTAAATTATGGTTGAAATGGAAAATTTGAGATATGGATTTGATAGTAAATAGACAATATTCTCTGATTTTATTTTTACTTCTCAACCAGTTAAGGTATGAAGAGTTGGGCTTGTTATAAGGAAATATATAATTAATAAACATGGATTTAGAACTATCAATTGATGCGATGTGCTTAATTTTTTGAAATGTATTTGTGAATAATAATTTTAAATCTATATCATCTACATCAAAAGGAGTAATATATAAAAAGTATTCTCCTAATCCAAAATTTTGCCAAGCAGGAAGGAGTTTTATTGATTTTATATATTGTCTAAAGAAATTTTCTTTTTTTATTATTTGAAATTCTTCTTTATTGATTAAATGTTTTTCAAGATTTAAGTGAAAATGTATTAATTTTTGAATATCTATTGGATTAAAACCGATACTTTCAGATCTAATTCTTTTGTTGATTTTCTTAATAAGATTTGCCATATTTTTCATAGGCCAATATTTAACCGCAATACCAGATTTTTCTTTTACATGTTTTAATTCTTCGCCACAAATACTTTTAGCGTAAAGAAAGAATTGCTCAAAAAGATCTTTTGTGTAGAAAAACTCTTTCTTATTGAAATCATAGAAATCTTTTCTTGAAAAAGTATGTAAAAAACCGTCCCATGAATAACGTTTAAATGATATAATGTTTTCCTTAAAAATTTTAGATATTATTGAAATTAATGTGATCTTTTCGTTATTATTCAAATAGGGGATAAAAAGTTGTAAAAAGATATATTCTTGGCTACTGAACAAATCTATTGTTTCATAGAAATAACTTTTAGGAAAATAATTTTTTATTTTATTTATTGCAGTTCTTACTTCAGGGGAATTTTTTAGTATTATTTGTGGAAAATAGCTTGCGACTGAATTTGTCCATATACTATCAATTAAATAAGGCTTAATTATCTTAGGATCTTCATTTATAAATTCGTCTATCTTGAGATTAATTGTCTTATTTGATACGTTATAAGCTTTATTGCTTTTTTTTAAATCTTTTAGACGCGCTTTTTTTATTTCAGTAATTTCCTTTAATAATTCTAGATCAATGATTATTTTTTTAATTGATTTAATACTAAAAATTTTTAAATTAGAACATAATTTTATAAATTTGCAAAAAATCCGGAGTTTTTCAACATCTTTTGTATATTTATCTCTAGAATTCAAATAATTCAGGAAGAGATTTTTGAAAGCGAAGGAATTTGAATCTATATGGTCAAAAATATTACTTTCTGAAATTGATTTTAGTATATTCTCTTTCTCAACAAATTCTTTAAATTGAATAAGATTATTTAATCTATTTGTATCTTTCAAATCTTTTTCAACTATTTTGAAATAATTTTCCCATTTTTCTAACTCATCTTTAATATAAAAAAATCCGAAGTTTTGATTTCTTTCTAAAAAATTTTGGAATTCCTTTCGGAGTTCAGGAGAATCATTTAATAATTTCAAATTATTCTCCAATTCTTCAATTAAACTATTTTCGCCTATGAAAAAATTAGAATAATCATATTTTATTATGTTTGAAATTTCTCTTTTTCTTGAAAAGTTTATTCCAACATAAGAAAAGAATTTTATTCTTTCTAATATTAAAAAATCCACAAGTGTTAGATTTGGGTTATTAAAGTCTTTATTATAATTTTGTGTGAATTCGATTTCAAAGTCTTCTGAGTATCTTTTTTTTTTTAAATCTATTATCTGCCCATTTTTATAAGATTCTCTAAAATAATTTAAATTCAACGAAAAAACATAATTCTTTGCTAAAGAACAATGTTTATTAATTATATATCCATATCTCTCCATATCTTCCAACATATAGATCAAATCTTTAATATATATCCTTGGAATAACAAAATATGCCGATAATTCTACTGCAAAATTAGTTATCGAAAGTTTTGGCATAATTAGAAATGGCATTTGGTTAATAATCTTGTCAATTTTAGCTTTTTCTAGGAGTGGATTGAATTGCAAATAGCATGTAATAATAGCTATGTTAATTGCTTTCCAATCAAAATAGTATGATGGGGTTATATAGCTATAATTATTTATCCATCGAAGGTTTTTTCTAAAACTCCGTGAACTTAAATCAGTTTGAATGATTCCCTGTTTTTTAAAATTATTAAAATAATTATGAAATCCTCCCAAAGTATCACAGTTTTTTGTTTTGTAGAAAATTTTAGTTAAAATTCTAAGAGTTTCTGTAATCTCATTACTCTGTAAATTCTTTGAAGATTTGAACATAAAATCTTCATACATTTTATTAAAGTAAAATTGTAGATTCTCATCGAAATCTAGGTTTGAATTTCGTCTGATATATTCAAAAAAGAATTGTTTTGGGCTTTCGGAATCTTTTGTTTCTTTTAATTCAAGGAATTTGTCAAAACGGAATTTATCTGATTGATTCGATAGAAATTTGTAATTCAAAAATCTTTCTCTTATGAAAAGTCCCCATTCTTTAACCAAGTTGAATCCTTGTAAATCAATTTCTACAAATTGGTTAATAGCAAAATTAATGAGGTTTTTTTCTTTTAGATTAT
>JAUWHL010000273.1 GCA_030605895.1 Promethearchaeota archaeon
CAGTTAATATTACTGATTTTTTAGAGGAAAAATCCGAAATAATAAGGAAAAAGGATTTAAAGAAAGCAATCAACTTAAAACAAGTTTTTACATCAATTAATCAGCATCTATATGGAAAATTAAAATATACAGATACAGATACTAGGGCGCGTTCTAAACAGATTGTTAATCTCTTGTTATGTAAATTGGTTGATGAAATTTCTAAAAAACCAGAAGAAAAAGTAGAATTTTGTACAAGAGTTGGAGAATCTGATAACCTTCTCCTTAAAAGAATTGAAAAATTTTTCAATGAGAATGTACGAGACAAATTCAACAATGTAATGGACGAAAATGAGCAAATAACTTTGACAAAAGAACTCGTTTATTTGGTTGTTAAAGAATTACAGGAAATTTCACTTCTTCAATCATCTAAAGATATTTTTAGTGATGCTTTCGAAATATTTGTTAGTAAGATCTTAAAAGATGAAGGAGGACAATTTTTTACTCCACCCAACATAGTAAAATTTATGGTTAATTATTTAGACCCTGATAGTAATTCAAAAATTTTAGATCCTGCCTGTGGTCATGGTGGATTTCTTCTTGAAACAAAAGAAATGTTATGGTCAAAAATAAAATCAAGAGCAGAAAGAATTAAATCGATATCGAACTTATTTGGTATTGATAAAGATCTATTTTTAGCAAAAATCAGTAAATTATACTTAGAAATATTAAGTAATGGAAATTCTAATATTTTTTGTGAAGATTCATTGGATCCAAAAAGTTATAGGGCTCCATCAAAAGAATTGATTAAAAATAATAGTTTTGATTACATTTTCACTAATCCTCCATTTGGTGTTAAAATTCCTATAACTGATAAAGGACTATTGAAATATTATAAACTAGCGCATGTTTGGAAAAACATTAACGATAAATGGGTACTACAAAACAAATTAGTAAAACAACAATCTCCTCAAGTTTTATTTATTGAAAGATGCATCCAATTACTCAACAATGGAGGGAAACTGGGAATTGTTTTACCAGAGGGAATATTTGGAAATCTTACGGATCGCTATATTTGGGAATATTTAACTTCTCAGGGCCAAATTTTAGGTATAATTTCGTTAGATCAGAATACATTTCAACCATATACATGTAATAAAACTAGTATTCTATTTTTTCAAAAATTAAATCATGTTCCGGAAGATTATGTAATTGATTTTGCTATTGTAGAAAATATCGGACACGATAAAGATGGAAAAGTTTTATATGAACTGAATAAAGATGGAAGTAAAAAATTAGATTCTGTTGGTAATCCAATAGTTAATGATGATCTCATAGATTTACATTTAAAAATAAAAGAAGCTGAAGAATTCAATTATTTAAAGGAGCAAAGAATTTTTAAAATAAAATATAGTCAAATTAAAAATAAGATTTTCATCCCAATTTATTATACTGGCGTAGAAAAAACGTTAAAGATGCTTGCAAATGATAAGGAGTTCACACTTCTAACTATCAAAGATTTATTAGACAAAAACATCATCTATTCTAATAGAGGTGGTTATCTCCCTCGAGGAGATGAAATAGGTTCCCATGTATATGGTTTAGGAGATATCCCCTTTATACGAACCAGTGAATTAAATAACTGGGAAATAAATTTGAATTCATATAAAAAAACTAGTGAGGAAGTTTACGAAAAGTATAAAATTAAGCAAAATATAGAAGTTGGGGATATTCTATTGGTTAAAGATGGGGGTCCTAATTTAATTGGAAAAACAGCTTATATCACAGAACTAGATACAAAGATAATAATTCAGAGCCATATTTTCCAGATTAAGACATTAAAGAATGAAGAAAATATTGATTCTTACCTACTTTTATATCTTTTTAATTTAGATGTTGTTCAAAAACAAATTCAAGCAATTACTTTTGTTCAAGGCACAATTGCCACCATTGGGAATCGTATCATGGAAATAGTTTTGCCAATTCCCACTGATAATGGTAAAAGAAAGGAAATTTCAAGCTTAATTAAGAAAGTTATTGAGGATAAAACAGACATTAGAAAAAGAATAAGTAATTTATCCTTAGAATTATAGAAAGTCAATCTTTCAAGTTATGTATTAAAAAAAATAAAAAAATTTCTATTTAGAATTCAGTTAATTTTCTTTTCGAGTTGTGTGATTCTTTCTCCTAATGAGTCTAGTTTTCTTTTAATTTCTCCGATAGTTTCATCTAACATAAGTCGAAATCGTTCATAAATATCAGTAATGCCTTTTTGCCTTTCTTCTTTACTCATTAAATTAATTTCACGCTTGAAATTCTTAATATAATTGTATAA
>JAUWHL010000177.1 GCA_030605895.1 Promethearchaeota archaeon
AAAAGAATTTTGAATGATAAAAACAATTTTAAATTGAATTAAATTACTTTCTACTATATAATTCAAATAAGAGTTTAAAAAATTGGCAATAAAATAAATTTTAATCTTGAGAATTAACGATTTTTTCTTTGAGTTTTCAAATGAAGGACGATTTGAGGTTTTTAAAAGCTTATACAAGGGAAAAAAGAGACATGGTCAACTTGAAAAAGAATTAGATATTAGAGGATCAGAAATTTCTCGCCATTTAAAGAGGTTAATAGAAAAAAATTTAGTTAAAAAAACTTTGGATAATAAATATTCAATTACCAACATTGGAAAAATGTTCTTAGGGATATTAGACATTTTTGAAGCGTCATTAAAATATGAAAATTACTTCAATAATCATAATATTAACGATTTCCCACTATCTTTCATCTTAAAGTTAGGAAATTTAAAATCTATGAGATTAACTAGTGGAACAATGCAAAATATTGAATTATGGTCAGATTTAATAAAGAATTCAAAAAATTATATTTTAGCTATCTCAGATCAATTTCAAGATTCAATTCTACCTCTTGTTGAAAGGAAAATTAATGATTTGTCAATTAATATAAGAGCCCTTGTAGATAAAAATGTGCTAAAGTCAAAGGGATATGAGAAACTACAAGATCGGCATGCTTTCTATCAAAAGATAAATATTTCGGAGAATATTCGAGTTTTAACAAAAATTAATTTCTCTCTCTTAGTTACTGATAAAGGAGGGATATTTTTTTTGAGTAAAGAAGGAAAAGTAGATTATAGTGAAAGTCTATTCGATGATAATGAATTATTTATTCAATCGTTAAGAGAATTATTTGAGTGGTATTGGAAAGAAGGAACCAATATAATATCTCTTATAAAGAGCAGAAGTTAACTGAATAGCTATATAAATTCTTATAGTTTATTTACTTGTTTCTTTAAATTTTTCCACTCTTTAAATATTTTTATATATTCATTTGAAATATAAGTATCAGTTTGAAATTGTTCAAATTCTATTAAATCATTAATGATCTGCTTATAATTTCGATATAAATTTAAAGCTTTTAATGTATTCATTGCACATCCAATAAAAGCTGAATCTTTGAATTGTGGTATATATAACTTTTGATCAAGAATATTTGTTAAAATTTTGCAAAATTCACGGGATTTGGCCATCCCGCCTGCACAAAAAGCTTTAATATCAAAGGGGTAGAATTTTTTAAGTTCAATGAAGTTTTCATTAATTCCAAAACAGATATTTTCAATTACACTTCGAACGAAATTTCTCATATTTGAAACTGTCTCTATTATTGGTGTTGGTTGTGGAAAGATGAATACACCTCTCTTGAGAGAAGTTTGCTCTTTAAAATTCATAAGTTCTGGCCCTAAAAATGCATAAGTTGAATTTGAACCAGGTTTAACTTCCTTTATAAAATCTTCAATAAGCATGTCTTTATCACTTTTCTCATTAAATAAAATATATTCTTTTAACCAATCATAAACTACTCCTGTATTTCCAGAATGACCTTCAATTAACCATTTACCTTTTAGTGTGTGAAATGTTGTCCAAAAATTACAATTTGAGTCTAAAATAGGTTTATCCACAACTAAATGAACAGGAGCAGTAGTTCCCAAACTGATTCCAATATTTCCATTTTCTATAACGCCCATTCCTAATAATGATGCCTGTGTATCTCCACCAGATTTTACCACAGGAATAGATTTTTGTTTAAGGTTGAAATATGCAACTAATTCGGGTGTTAATTCTCCCACAATAGTTCCTGAATCTATAATTTCGGGAAATAAATCAGGGTTGAAATTAAAAGCCTCGATGATTTCCAGACTCCATTCTCCTCTCTTAATATCGAGTAATTGAGATTCTCCAGCAGATGTCAAATCTGTACAAAATTCACCTGTTAGTTTATTCACAACCCAATCATCAAGCATTAGTACTTTATCAATTTTATTATATAAATCCACCTCTTCTTCCTGAAACCATAAAAGACGCGCCAAACAGAATAAAATAGATGGGCTATGGCCAGTGATTTTAAACAATTCTTCTTCTGAAAATTCATCTTCAATCAAATAAACACTATCGATGCCCCGTACATCTGTATTTGGACCGCCATATATTACTTCTCCTTGCTTATCTAAAAAAACTACTGCTATTCTTTGAGCACAAGAAGAAATTCCTACAATATTAAGGCTGTTGGTTTTATTTTTTTTTTTTAATAGATCATAAATGCCTTTCTTTACCTTGTTCCATACATCATTCATGTCAAAATGTTTTGCAAATCCGTCAATATCTTCATCGATAATTCTTAAATCTAAGCTTAAGGAGGAATCTAATTGTAGATTATCCGAGACTAAACCTATTTTGATTTTTTTTGATGAAATATCGATAATTAAAATATAATTTTCAGAATTAGGCATTGGTGAATTTAACAGTGTATGATTTTATTTATTTATAAAATAATTATCAATTTCATTTTAAATAGATTTTCCTTCTATTTTTACAAATCAATCCAAATATTTGCCTAATTCACTAAAATAAGAACTAAATTTTTTATTTGAGATACTTTTTAACCACTTCCCCCCGTGGTCTTTCCTCTTCAAAAATAATAGCTTGAAAAGAGTATATCTTTGTACTTTCTTCTCTCCAAGCATTGCTATCTAACCACGCTTTTGAACAAGTGTGAGAAAGAAATGTTTCTACATCCCAATTTCTATCACGATCTATGGGTACTTGCGGTAAAAGCAATCCACGTCGCATTCCTCGCTCTGCAATAAGTCCATCTCTACCAATAACAATTTTATTTAGATATTCTTTTGGATCACTTACTTCTAACAATTTTGGTGGTGTTAAAATTGACAATTCAATAACAATATTATCTATTTCTTCTAAAGTTACAGAAGGAAATCGTGGATCTTCAAATGCAGAACTTATTGATACTCTATGAATAACATCATATAAGGAATAAGTAGGTTCAATATAACCAATACATCCTCTCAGTGGGTTACCATTAACATTCCATTCGTTTAACGTTATAAAAGCACCATATTTATCTGCAAATTTTTCTTTAATTTGATCTGGAATAGGAATCTTTCGATTATTTTTTAAAAAAAATTCGATATTATCCCTAGCAAATCTAATTAAAATTGTACCCTCTTCTAAGCTAAATTTATGTTCATCAGACATTTTAGTATTCCAAAAATCACATAATTTATGTATATTTATGCCGTTCAAACATTTATATTTTATAGCATTCTTTTAATAATTTTTCCATTTGGAACAGATTTTTCATTATTAACTT
>JAUWHL010000221.1 GCA_030605895.1 Promethearchaeota archaeon
AGTCATTATTCTTATCCTCTATTTTGTTTATTCTTCAATACTCTCAGAAATACTTTCTACAGTGCTTAACTCACTACTGACAATACCTTTAATTTCTTGAGTAAATTGTTTATCTCGGTAATATTTTAAGTCAATAGCTCTGGCTGGGCAAGAAGAAACACATACACCACAACCTTTACATTTTAAATCATTAACTTCGGCAATTTCATTCTCATTAACTTTTATTGCTTCATAGTAACATAGTTTCTCACACCTACGGCATCCCATGCATAGATCTTCATCAACTTCGGCAATAATTAATTCTTGTTTTATAGTATCATGGGATAAAATAGTAGATGCTTTACTTGCAGCTGCTAAAGCAGAGGATACCGAATATGGTATATTTTTTGGTCCAGCAGCACATCCCGCGATGTAGATTCCTATGTCTTTCGTTTCTTGTGGACTTAAACATCCATGAACTTCTGAGAGGAATCCTCCAGGTCCTTTACTTAACCCCATTACCTCAACCATTTCTTCAGTTCCTTTGGAAGGAATCATTCCTGTAGATAAAACAACTAAATCGGCATCAATATTTACAATTTCTCCAGTTAAAGACGAATATGCTCTGACTTTTAATTTATTTGTTTTTTTATCTTCTATAATTTCACCTACTTTTCCCCTAATCATTCTTACACCAGATTCTCTTATTTTTCTATAATATTCTTCATTTCCCTTGTCCGTTGTTCGAATATCAATATAGAACATTATAACATCCATGTCGGGATATTCTTGTTTGAGCAGTTGTGCGTTTTTAAGTGCTACACTACAGCAAACAAAAGAACAATATGGATTAGCATTAATATCTCTAGAACCAACACATTGAATCATTACAACGTTTTTTGGTGTTTCTCCATTGGAAACTCGATACACATGTCCTCCAGTAGGTCCAATAGGGCTTAACAGCCGCTCTATTTCTATTTGTGTAATTACATCAGGATAATATCCATAATTATACTCATTAGACTCCCATATTGGATATTCATCCCACCCTGTAGCGATAATTACAACTCCCACCTTAACATCAATATATTCTGTTTCTTGTTCAAAATCAATAGCTTCAGCAGGACATGTTCGTTCACAGTTTTTACAATCAATACACACACTTCTATCCATAACAGCTAGTTTTGGTACTGCTTGAGGAAAGGGGATATAGATAGCACCTCTTTCACCAATACCTCTATCGAACTCACTAGGTACTTTAATAGGGCATTTAGTTGTGCATAATCCACATCCCGTACATTTACTTTCGTCAACATAACGTGCATTTTTCCTAATTTTAACGTGATAATCTCCAGGAATACCAGAAAACTCTACAACGTCACTATATGTAAATAAGTTAATATTGGGATGTTTTGATGCATTGACCATTATTGGTGCTAGAACTCATATACCACAATCATCAGTAGGATATATTCTATCTAATTGTGCCATTTTTCCACCAATAGTTGCTTCTTTTTCTACTAAATACACAGGAATTCCTTGATTGGCTAAATCTAAAGCAGCATTCATTCCAGCAATCCCCGCACCCACTACTAAGGCTGCTCTTTCTACAGGAATTTCTTTTCGAGGTATAATTTCTAACTCTCGTGCACGATTAATTCCAGCTCTTACCAATCTAATAGCTTTCTCCGTAGCTTTTTTCTTATCATCCCTATGGACAAAAGAACAATGTTCCCTTAAATTAACCATCTGGAAATAATATGGGCTTAAGCCTGCCTCAATTAAAACTGCTCTATAGGTTGGTTCATGGATTTTTGGTGTGCATGCTGCCACTACTACTCTATTTAAGTCTTGTTCCAAAATATCATTCCGGATTATCTTTTGTCCTGGATCAGAACAAGTAAAAGAATTCACCTTAGTAACCACTACATTCGGGAGATGTTCGACAGCATCTTTAACAGCATCACAATCAACAGAAGCTTTAATATTTACTCCTCACTCGCATACATAGACTCCTATTCTAACAGTGGTCTGACTTTCAGACAATAATTTCACCTTTTTGTAAAACTTCACCATTAATTTTTTGTTAATTTGTAATACATTAAATCTTATTGCGTAATGAAATTATTGAAATAATTTATTTTTTCTCATTAGTTTTCATAATATCAATTTTGATATTGCAATTCTCTAAAAAATAGGAAAATCCTAAATAATTGTTATAAATAATTTATTTTTAGAAGACTGTTCTTACTTATGCTTATTGATTTAAGATCTTCACGTGAATTTTTTATTGAAAAAATAATTATTTAGTAATATGTCAGAGGCAGAAGAAAAAAAGAAAGAAGATTTTGCAAAAGAGTTTATGCTTGAAGAAGGTCTGAAAGGAAAGGCGAGAAGAATAAAAATAATGAAGATTATCGATACGGTGGGTTATGATAAAAGGAAGATTAAAACAGCTTTAGCTAGGTCCACTATAGTTGATAGGATTCAGCACGAATGATTTAAATTTCTTCAACTTCAGAATGATTAATATTATTTAATTTCGAAGGTATATTATTATTTCCTGTTGCAAATTCAATTTTCTCTTGAATAGATATTAATATAAAGCAAATTAAAAATGATATAATAAAAAGCAAATTTTAAAAAAAATTAAGAGTGATAAATAATGGGAAAAAGCGGAACAGCTTTAGGGATAATAGGGATAATTCTAGCTGCTGGAGCGGTTGGATTTACATTTGTAGTGTGGAATGGTCAAAATACCACCAATTCAGATATTGATGATTTGACAGATGAAGTTGATGATTTGACAGATAAAATTGATGATTTGACAGATGAAGTTAATAATTTGGCAGGGCTTAGTAATTCGACAGAGATTAATAATTTGACAAGGACTATTGTTGTAGGAATATGGGATGCGCTTGATGACAATCTAGATTATGCACCTTATAATTTACAGAATGATTGGCTTTTTGAATTTGGAGATAATAAATTGAATAATACTGACTATATTTCTGTTTCAAACACTAATACTCGTATTACATTATTAAAATCTGGTTGGTATCGAGTTCACATCTCTGTGTTATTGAGTAGTATTAGTCCTTCTAGCTATTATAGGGTAAGACTTTTGAAAGAGGGTGCAATCGAAAGTTATCTTGAAATTTTAGCGACATCATCCACTATTGATTCTTCATGGCATTATATCAATTCATATACGTTTGTATTTAGTGATGGTACAAATTATATAGAAATAGAAGCTGCTTCTACTTATGATACTACACCTAGTATCGATGATTATAATCAATTAACTATTGAGTATGTAGCTATATAGCGTAAGATTTTTAATAATTAACTCTCCTTTTTTTTTCCCTTATTTTCGAAATTTCTATGGATTCCCAACTTTCCAGCAAGAGCATTACCGACCGACTCCATTTATTCTATTAAGAATTCCAAAACACCATTATTTTACACTCTAATTAATATCTAAATTTATTTTATTTAAAGAAAAAATAGTACCAAATCAAGACAAGAAATTTTTTAGAAACTTTTGTAAAATTAATAACATACCAAAATTCATACTTTAATAAAATGATAATTTTATAAATCTAATAATATATTTTTATTTCCAACATAATTGAAGGAGCTAAAATTTGCTTGATATTGAATTATTCAGAAAGAAACTTGATATAATAATCGAATCGGAGAAAAATAGGTTTAAAGATCCGTCAATCGCTGAAAGAGTTTTAGAATACGATTTAAAATGGAGGACCGCTCTACAACATATTGAAGAATTAAGGAAACAAAGAAATGAAATTTCAGTCAAAATTGGAGAGTTTAAAAAAAAAAAAGATGATAAAAAAGCTGAAGAAGCAATAAAGAATTCAAAAGAAATAAAAGAGAAAATTGATGAATTAGAAAAACAAAGAGTGGATTATCTTGAACAGCGAGAAAAGTTTCGTTACATGGTAGGCAATATCTTATATGAATCTGTTCCTATTGGCGAGACCGAAGAGGAGAATAAAATTGAAAGAACTGTGGGAGATTTACCAAAATTCAGCTTTAAACCACTTTCGCATGTTGAATTGATCTCGGAAATTGGTGGGGCTGATTTAAAAAAAGCTTCAGAAATTGCAGGGTCAAGATTTTATTATTTGAAAGGAGATTTAGTTCTTTTAAATCTTGCTCTCTTGAAATATGCATTAGAAAAATTAATGAGCAAAAATTACGTCCCAATGTGGACTCCATTCTTTACTAAACATGAAGTAATGAAAGCGGCAGCAGAATTAGCAGATTTTGAAGAACAATTATATAAAATTCAAGATGAAGATTTATATATGATTGCCACTTCTGAACAAACCATAGCCGCTTACCATTATAACGAAATTATTGATCCTAAAAAATTACCCCTCAAATATGCGGGGATTTCTTCATGTTTTAGAAGAGAAGCAGGATCACATGGTAAAGATACCCTTGGAATATTTAGGGTTCATCAGTTTGAAAAAGTAGAGCAGTTTATTTTCTGTAAACCAGCAAACTCGTGGAAATATTTTGAAGAATTAATCACAAATTCAGAAGAACTTTTTAGAGAATTAAAAATCCCTTATAGAATAGCCAATATAGTCTCTGGCGAATTAAATGATAATGCTGCTAAAAAGTATGATTTAGAAGCATGGTTTCCTGCTTCTGAAACTTATCGTGAATTAGTATCATGTAGTAATTGTTTAGATTATCAAGCAAGAAAATTAAAAATTCGGATGGGTAAAGTTGGTTCTCAGCAAGCTAAAGAGATATTGCATACATTAAATTCAACAGCAATAGCAACTGAACGTACCATCTGTTGTATACTTGAAAATTATCAAAATGAGGACCAATCAATAACAATTCCAGAAGTCCTTCGTCAATATATGCGTGATAGAAAGATTATTAAGTCAATAAAATAAAAACTAATAGTAAAATGATTGAAAAAGATTTAGAAGAGTTTGAAAATTTTTATAAGGAACAACTTAATTCTCAATTTTTTAAAGTCAAGAAATACACAAATAAATTTCTTCATAATATAAGAGAGAATTTAATTGAAATTAAAGTATGTTTGGATCACTTCTTAGAAACTGGGAAAGAGAAAATAGAACAGAAAGACCAAAGATCATTAAAACTTTTTTCTGATCGAATTAGAAAGGAAATAGATGAAATTCAAATTCCAGAAGAAGAAATAAATTATGATACTATATCAGATTTACTGAATTCAATTAAGAAGTTATTTACTAGAATTAATGAAATCGCTAGAAAAGCTTTTCCCAAGTTTCATAAAAAAGTACAAGCAGAAATAAAAGAATTAGATTATCTTACTCGTAAATTGGGAAAAAAACAAGCACAACTAGATGAATTCATAAGAAAAAAATATACTCCTGTTAGAGATGCTGAAAATCTACTTAAAAAATTACCAAAGTTCTTCACTCTAAAAGAAAATATTGAACACGCCAAAGTAGATTTAGATGGGTTTGAAAATGAAATGGAAGAGCGAAAAACAAAACAAGAAGAATTAAACTCAGAATTAATTAATTTAGAACAAAATAAACTTTTTAAAGATTTAGATGCTGGAAAAGAAAAATTATTTCAATTACAAATGGCAATAAATGATGAAATTGGATTTAAAAAAGCTTTAAAAAAATTTAAGTTTGAATTAGAAAAAGAAACAATTCATATACCCAATATAGACATGAATTATTTGAGAGATTTTCTTAAAAATCCAATTAAAATGTTAAGTAATGAACGTAAAGATTTACCAAAAATTACGAGTCTAATGGTACAATTACGACATGTTTTAGAAGAAAACAAATTAAATCTTAAATCTGAAACGAAACAAAAAACAATTGAACAAATAAATGCTATCTTTAATGAGAAATTTTTACAAACAAATATAGAAAATTATTTACAGCTGAAAGGAATAATAAAAGGAATAGAAAAAAAGATTGAAGAAGAAGGATTAGCTCAAAAATTAGAAGATATCAAAAATCAAATCTCCTCAAATACAATAAAACTTGAACATATCGATGCAGATTACAATCGAAAAAATAAAGATTACAGCAGATATCTCAGCACTCTCAAATCTGAAAGGGAAGAATTTCAGAAGTTAATAGAAGAAATCTTAAAGGAAGAAATAAAAATAAATATAACTTTTACTTTCTAAACTATTATTCTCTTTCTATTATTTCAAAAGATCGATTATTAATCGGATTTCTTTTCTTAAGTGATAGTCTTAAGTTCCTTTTTAAAAATTTAAAGACATTAGTATGCGTTAAATCAAATATCTTTAAATATTCAAATGCTAATATTAAATCTTGTTTAATATCAATATCAAAACCAGCTCTCATAGAATCATATATAGCGATTTTGTCAATACCGTTTTTTAAAGCATTGTTAAATAGAGCTACTAAAGAAGGAATATTTGGATCTGAAAAATAAGAAGATATTATATCAGGTGGATTTCTTCCAAGTATAGAAATTCCAGCAGAATGAATAGCAGGGCATACTACTAACTGATTCTTATTAATAAGAGAATAAATTTCATAGAAATTTTTAGCAGTAATTAAAATTAAATCGAGAAATGAGAACACAGTTTGGGTTGCATTATATTTTTTTATGGCGATATTGTTAAGATCTTCAATAACTTTATCAAATGATTTAGGTGGAGTTGTTATAGTCTCTTTAATCCCCACTAGATCGTAATCATTTGCAAGTTCTAATATTTTACTGGTATTACAATACACAATTTTTTCATCAAAACAATTTACTATGGATAATGTATTTCCAAGATCCTTAAACATTGCTATTGTTAATTCTTTAAGTTGTTCAGTTGAAAAACAATCTCTAATGCGAGTTTTGGTTCTTGAGAGCGGAGCAATGGGAATTAGTAAAATACTCATATTATAATCTGATTATATTTAATAAATTCAGTAATATTTTAACCTTAATTAATAACTAAGAATATTTTAAATTCATTTTAGATTATTTAGAATTTGAACTGACAAAGTCTCGAATACCTTATCTACATTCTCATCCAATTTTGCAGATGTCTCAAAATATTTAACTCCTAGTTCCTTAACCTTATCTTTAATGATTTCTTCATTGAACTCTCTTTTTAAATCTGTTTTATTTCCGACTATTATATACGGTACTTCTCCACTTAATTCTTTTAGTTTTGAAATCCAAAAATCTATTTGTTCAAAGGAAGAAACTTTATCTAAACTAAAAATAACCATTGCTCCAACTGCTTGGACAAAATAATACTCATTCGCCCAAAGTTTGTCAGTTTGTCCCCCGATATCCCAAAAGTATAGTTTGAATCCTTTTTGTTTAATATCTTTCTTTAATTTCGGGTTTTCTATATCTAATTTATCAATTACTTTACTTAAATCAATTTCCTTTATTAAAAAATTAGCCCCAATTGTTTGATGATATTTTTCACTAAATTGATTATCAACATATTGAGCTAATAGGCTAGTTTTACCAACTCCGGCATCTCCACAAAGGATTACTTTTCCTCGGTAAGACATAATGTTTTTCCCCTAATTTCTTAATTATGTTTAAGTTTAAAATAGTATTTTTGACTTTTAATTATATATTTTTATAATTATTTATTTTTAATTAAATTAAAGAATTTAATCGGGAACAATTTTGATAGGTGTAAGTTTTATTAACTTACATTCGCTTGTAATAAAGTGTTTAAATAAATGTTCATATCCTACGATCTGTTTTGGTGTACCATTTTCTAACCATAATCCAGAAGTATATTCAGGTGCCTCTCTTACGCTATCTAATGTCGTGAGCAAAAAATGATTATCAGTTATTAACAATCCAAAAGGAATAACACTATCTCCTTCAATTGAATGAATAGTTATTGCGATTTTCAATAACTTTTTAATTTCTTCTTTTAAAGTGTCATTATATTTTAAGGCGATGATAATTTGAATATTAGAAGAAAATTTCTTATTCCAAAGTTCCTTTAGTATCCAATCATAACCGCCTAATTCTTGCATTAGCAAATCTGGTGTTATAATAAAAAATATTTTCTCGTTTGATGACACAATTAGTTCCTTGATTTTCTTTCGAATTTTTCCTCTAGAATTAATAGCCCATACTCTTGGTTCTGATTCTTCTTTATTAATCTCTAATTCGCCAATTACTTTTTCGAGTAATAAAGTATCTTCGATTTTTATCTTATATTCATCACGAATTGCTTTAAAAATTCTATCTATTGGTATTACTTGATAATTAGCCCCTCTTTTTATGGGTTCTTTTTGAATGAAACCTTTCTCTATTAATCTATTTAAAGAATCATAAACTCTTGCTCTATCAACACCAGAGTGCTTTGCAATATCTGCTGGGCTAAGAATCTTATATTTACATAATGTTAATAAGACTTTAGAATCATTTTTTGTGAATCCCAATGATTGAAGTGATACTTCAATTTCAGAGTCATCAAGTTTTTTTGAATCTAACATTGATGTTTACGGTGGATTGATTAAATCAAATTATTATTTTTTTTTAATATCTTAATCTAACGATAAGTATTTTAATTTTTAGATTTGAAAAAAAAAAAAACTTCAGAATTTTAAGTTTTAACTCTTGAAGATTTGAGATATTTTTTTATTAAAACTTTATGAATATAAAAAAAATAAGAAAAATTGATTTAATATATTTTTTCAGAAAAATGGTTATTGAGATATTAATAACAGTAAAAATCCAAAAAAAGTGGTATTCAAGGCTTTAGGAGGTTAAATTTCAAATTTTTTTGATCCCCGATTCAGTAATCTTTTAATTAATTTTAATTAATGATTAATAACATATCAAGTAAAAAAATTGAAATACTAATAAAAGTAAAACTTCAAAAAATAAAGAAACTACGCCTTTACCTAATAAATACTAAAATTTAATTTTAGTCGGAAAAATTAATATCAAATTAATAAAACGATCTCATTTTCGATTCAGTATGATCTCTTCGAGAAAATTCTCGAGATTATGTCTCTCATTGATTTGAATCATAACATTTATATAATAGAAATGTGTAGTTATATTTAATTAACATCTAAAAAATAAACTAAAATAAACAATTTGTGGAGGAATAATCATGGCTAAAAAAAAAGCTCCAGCTAAAGCACCCGCTAAGAAAAAGTCTGAAGGATATATTGCTAAAGCTCCAATCAGAAGATTAATGAAGAAGGAAGGTGCGGATCTTGTAGCAGCAGAAGCATTAGATAAACTTATAAGTTACCTTGAAGGTAGCGCTGCTACAGCAACCAAGGAAGCTATTAAGGTTTGTAAAGAGGACAAGCGTAAAAGGGTAACTGCTGCTGATATTAGAAATGCAACAAGGTAAATCCTTAAGATTTTTATAATTTAAGAAATTTTTTTTTTCTTTTTTTGTTTTTTAGAAATTGTCAAAAAACTCCTTATTTAGAAATTTATGAATTGATTTTACCAATTTTTGTTTCACGGAGACCAATCCTTCAGGTAAAACACGAGTTTCTCCTACAATATCTATAAATCCAAGTTCAGAGCCATATCTCGGAATTATATGAAAGTGTAAATGCTCAATACTTCCTCCAGCATCTCTTCCTTGGTTTATACCTATATTATAACCTTTTGGACTATATAACTGGTCTAATAATAATTGAATTCCTTGAATCGTTCTCGTGATATGAATGAGTTCTTCTTTAGTAAGCTCAAGAAATTTAGTTATATGTCTTTGAGTTACAATCATTAAATGAGCAGGATTATATGGGTATAAATTCAGAGTAATAAAACATAAAGTATCTTCGTAGATCTTTAGGGATTTAACTCTATCATCATTATCTCGTACAGCACATAAAATACAATCAACGTGTGGTCTTACTTTTCCTTGTACATAATCTAATTTTCCTAATGCCTGTAGCCACTTTTTAAAAATTAATGTTCACCATTAAATTTAAGTTTGAAATTATGTGTAGAGAGAAAAATTAGAATCCGTGGAAAAATCTTTAGATTTCATAAAATCCTCTGGTTTTATCTTACCTGCGCAATATTCTCCTAAAATAATGTTGCTATATGTAGCACAATTAAATACCTTTCGGATGCTTTTATAAAAGGAATTTTTAGAAATAAATCCATTTTTATTAAGGAAAATTTGATCTGTTATTTCATATCTATGATTTTTTATATCTATTCGATAGAAAACATCTTTTAAAAGAAAGGATTTTCTTAAATCCATGAAAAAATTCATTTTTTTAGGATTTTCTAAAGAATCTAAAGCTTTTATATGCGGCTCTGAAATTTGAACTCCTAAACTCACAATAATTCTAACCTTTTTCTTTGGTTGAATTACTACCATATTCCTGCCAATTTGACGTCCTAAGGGATCTTTTCCGGGGGGAAATACAAATTGAAAACCAAATTCAACTTTAGGATCTGAAATCTTTCCTCGTAATAAACCCTCATCTAACAAATAATCTTGAATAAGTTGTTTGATATTATTTTCTTTACTCGACATTATATTCAGTATGGTTAAAAATGAACTGAATTTTATATTATTTTTCCAAGTTAAGATAAATATTTCAGTTTTTTTAGATGAATCGAAAATATAAATTTTGTTTTTTTTAGTACTTTCCCCGGGGTCTGGGTTGAGGTTTAATTCCTGCTGTTTTCAGTTTTTCTATATTTCTTACTAACTCTTCTGCTGGTGTACAATACACAACTTGTAAAGAATCAACTTCAATATAGATATTCCCTACAATACCTAATCCCATTAATTGATTATCTTTATCAACAAATGTATGATCTATATTCATTTTAATTGCTTTTTTACCTCCTTCTATCTCAACGAGTTGAGGTTGACAAGCAGTATATCCAGCACCTCGATTTTTAAGTAAATAATTCATTAAAGCATAATCTAACTCATCATTAATTTCTCCTCGTTCTTCGAGGATCTTTATCACACTTGGATTGATCATTTTCTTGAAAAAAAATATTTTCTTATTATAAATAAAATCGGTTTAACTAATTTTTATTTTTTTGGTTGACCCAATATTAAAAAAAAATATGGAAAAAAGATTTAATTAATCCAGTTCTTCACAAATAACCTCATCTACACTATGCAAAGCGCAATTAATCGTTCCAAGTGTTTCAGTTATTTCTTCAAGGGAAAGATTATTCCCCTCAACATGAATATGTAACGAAGCTGTTTTTACATCTAATTCATCTACTTTAACACTAACTCTTGATACTCCAGTAACTTTCATTATTTCTTTAGCCACAATATAAGAATTGGGTTGATGAGGTTTGAGAACATCCAAAAGAAATTCTACTTTCATTATTTTATTTTAAACCCTTTGGTGTAATTATACAATAATAGTTTTAGTGGATATTTATTGATATTTTATTAATTTTTTTAATTTATAAGTTTTTCAATTTCTTCTATTAATTTTAATGGGATTTCATTTTCTATAACTATTTTATCTGCTATTTGGAGGGTTTTAACTTTAGCTAATTTAGTATGCAGTGCTATAGAGTGTGCTCCTACATTGATAGCAGCCTCAATATCACGGATATTATCTCCAATTATTAAAATTTCGTCGGATTTTACGTTTAACTGTTTACATATATAAATCAAATGTTCTGGATGGGGTTTTAAATTGGTGACATTATCTCTTCCAACAATTAAATTAAAATAATGGAATAAATTCACATTTTTAAGAGAAAGTTCAGCATTTTTTTTTGTATTAAATGTAAAAATTGCTTGTTTTAGATTTTTCTTCTTAGCGAATTCTAATACTTGATCTATTCCATTAATCATTATAGCATTTATAGCAGCGTTATATTCTATCTTAATAATCTCGTTATCTACTTCTTCTATTATTTCATTTATTTTTTTCTGAGGTAAACCTTCTTTTTCAAAAAATTCTCGGGCAAATTTCATATTTTCTAAAATAGAAATATTAACTGTAAGGAGTCGTTTAGGAACTCCATATTTTTTTAAGATTTCTATAGCGGTCTTCCGTGCTCTTAGATAATCGATTTTAAAATGAATTAGTGTGCCATCTAAATCCCAAACAATTGCTTTAATAGGTTTTTTCTTTTGCATTTAATATTTCAGATCTGTATAAATTGGACCTTGGGAGGTTAATACAGATTTCTTTAATTTTACTTGATTAATCGTAAAAACTCCAAACTCCAAATCTTTATTCTCACTAATTAAATTCTTAAGTGTATCAAATGTTTTATAATTTATTTTATCTTTTTTAAGTCTACCAATTGTCAGATGAGGTTTGAATTTAGTCCTTTTATCACGTTCGATTTTTAGTTTATTAAAGAGGAAATCTTCTAAGGAATCTTTAATGTTCTGTAAAAATTGAATATTTCCAAGAAGTTTTATCCAAAGAACAGAAAACCTATTAAATTGACCAACTCCCTTTAAGCTATATTCAAGATTTTTACCATGAAATAATTTGTCATTAATTTCTTCTTGTAAAATTGAGTAAATTTTAGGTGCTTGAGTTTCAGGTATATTTCCTAAAAATTTCATGGTCATATGAAGATTTATAGGTTCGACAATTTTAATCTTTGGCTGATTTTGCTTTAGTCTTTGAGTGAATGAGATAATTTTCTCAATTGTTTCATCATCTTTTAACTCAATAGCTATAAATGATCTTATCATTTTCATTTTTTTCCCCAGTAATTAAAAATTCTCCATTTTTTTTCAGTTAAATGTTTTTTAAGTTCAGGAATGATGTGAATTTCTTTCAAATCTTCTAAAGAAGAAGATCTTATAATCTTAATTATATCTTCTAAAAAAAGTATATTCATTTTAGCTCTGGTATTTGCATCAGCAGAGGCATTATGTGGAATTAAAATCATTCTAATGTCCGGTTGTCTCTCTTTTATTCTTTTTATTCTTTCAAGAGTTTTAGATTGAATAGGTTCTATTGGAAATACATCAAAAGCAATATTAATTTGTATTTCTTTTTTTTCTAACATATCTAATAGAGCTTCTAAATCTAAAACGCCTCCTCGGGCAGCATTTATAAGCAATGCTCCTCTTTTCATTAACTTTAACAGGTTTCGATTTATTAAATTTTCTGTATAGTTATTTAAAGGAATATGCAAACTTATTATATCTGATTCTCTAAAAATATCTTTAATATCTCCTTTAAATTCAATTAAAGGGTATTTTTTCTCAAATTCGGTTATTTGTTTAATATCATGATACAGAATTTTAACACCCCAAGGATATAATCGTTTTATTATTTCCTTCCCAATTTCACCCAATCCTACAATACCGAGAGTTTTATCTGTAATTAACGAGGAAAGAGATTGATCCAAATCCCATTTATTATCAGTAGTCCATTGTTCATCCCATACATAATTATGAAGATCAATTAAATTCCTTAAATTCGCCATAATTACCGCAATCGTGTAATCTGCCACAGCCTCATGAAGAACGCCGGGAGTGTGTGTAATTAAAATATTATCATCTTCAGTTCTTTGAATATGATTATAACCTGCTGTTGAAGTGGAAATCGCAAAGATTTCTGAGTTTTTTAATATTTTTGAGGATATTGTATGACTTAAATGGCACCCAAGAATGTCTGGATTGAAGATTTCTACATCTCTTTTAAGTTGCTCCTCTGATGGAAATCTTCCATTGAAGAATTTTAATATCGATATCTGATCTAATTGTTGCCATAAATTTTTAATCGTACTACGATAATTTTCTGAAACTTTCTCATTAGAACCTATTTCATTCCCAGAAAAAACATTCGAGGTAAAATAAATCCTAGGTTTATAAGTCATATCTCTATCCGGTAATATTAAACATTTAAATTATTTAATAAATTGATTGTGTTTGTGTCTTTGTTATTATCAATATTTATTAAAATTAAATCTATTTTATAATTAAAAAATCTTAATGATGGTAGAAAATGGCTAAAGTTAAATGTCAAGAATGCAAAAAAGAAATTGCTGGAGGGGCTAAAATAGAAGAGTTTGACCCGATTGAGCCTACAACCATACACGTGTTCTGTTCTGAATCATGTAGAGATAAATGGATGTCTGCTCAAGAAAAGAAAGAAAAGTAAATCATTCCTTTATTTTATCTTTTAATTTTTTCTGGAAGATAGAAGTCATATTTTTTTCGAAATAATTTAGTCCTGACATATCTATCTAATATTCTCAAGTTATACATCAAAACCCAAACGAATTTGTCAAATTTATAATACTTTTGCACTTCTTCTAGAGTTATTAACTCGATTTCAAACTCTCCTGCCTCTTGGCTGAAAAATTTATTAACAACTTTTATCAAACTAGGAATATGATGTGGTAGTTGTTCTTTAAAAAAGTTAGCAATTAAATCTATTGCCACATCTCTCCAAATATAATATCTACCAACTAAATCTTCGACAAAGAAGGCATTTACCAACCCTCGAATGTAATAAGGAAGTGCCTTTGTTAGAATTTTCATGTTCATTGCTTCAGAACCATTTTTTCGGAAAAAAGGAGGAAAAGTATCAATATATAATAATTCGAAATTTTCATCTACTTTTGGCTTATTTGGATCATAATTTAATACTGAAAAATTTGAAATTTGACCGTCTAATCCAACTTCAAATATTTTATTTTTCTTATTAAACGTCCAAACTTTTTTCATTTCCCTCATTACTTTAAGTACTAAAGTTTCTATATCTTTTTTTCCAACTTGATGAATGATTTTATTTCCAACTGATTCCGGAGGAATTTTTTCCTGTATTGCATAAAAAATGATCTTTCCATCATCATTTTCAAACCATACAACATCAAATGGAGGAGTTTTGATATTTAACTCTTCATTTAATATTCTATTGTATTCCCTAAAAATATATTCATGTTTTCGGGCTTGTTTTTCATTTTGAAATATTGGGGATCTCTTATAAGCATAATTTTGAGGATCATTTACAATTTCAAAAACCAAACTCAATTCTCCATAACCGAGAATCTTAAGGGGAATTTTTCCTCTTTCTGGGTTAATTGTATCAATTGATCGTTCTAATTCTTTTAACAATTTTATATTTACATCCATAAAAAATCATTTTAAAATTAGGGTTATCTCTTAGTCTTAATTTAACCTTTATGTTATTTAAAAGTATAAACTTTATTGTTTTTGTTTTATTTATAGACTTAAAAATAAAGTAAAATTGAGGATTAAGGGGATTATTATAGTAAAGAGTCTGGATTGGGAAAATTCTGAAATGATTGGGCAAAACAAGGAACTTCCTCATAATACCTTGATTCCGTATCAAGATATTGATTCCGCCTTAACTGGAAGATTTGAATCTTCACATTTTTTTTCATCATTAAATGGCAAATGGAAATTTAACTGGGTTAAAAAACCTTCTGAACGCCCTGTAGGTTTTTATAAGGAAGATTTTGATGATAGTAAATGGGACGAAATTCCAGTACCAAGTAATTGGCAAATGTTTGGTTATGGAATTCCAATCTACACTAACGTAAAATACCCATACAGTGTAAAGCAAGATAATATTCCTAGTATTGATCATGAATATAATCCTGTAGGTTCTTATAGATCTGAATTCACAGTCCCAAAAGACTGGTTTCACCGAGAAATTTTTATTCATTTTGATGGAGTTAAATCAGCTTTTTATGTTTGTGTAAATGGACATAAGGTCGGATATAGTCAAGGCTCAATGACACCGGCTGAATTTAACATTACAAAATATTTACAAAAAGATCGGAATGTTTTAGCCGTAGAAGTGTATCGGTGGTCAGACGGAAGCTATCTTGAAGATCAGGATATGTGGAGATTCAGTGGAATTTATCGAGACGTGTATTTATTTGCCACACCTAAAGTTCATATCAGAGATTTTTTTGTGCATTGTAATCTCGATGAAGATTATCAAAATGCTTTACTAAAAATACGTTTAAAACTTAGAAATTATACTAGCAATGATTTTAATGATTTTAAAATTGAGATCTCATTAATAAATGAGGAAAAACAATTTGTGGAATCAGAGATCTTAATAGAAAATTATATAGAGATTGAACCTCAAAAGGAATCAATTATAGAATTACAAAAGATTATTGAAAATCCTAAAAAATGGTCTGCAGAAAGACCATATCTCCATGATTTGATTATAACGTTGAAGAATTCTGATAATGTAGTAATTGAAGTTGAACATTGTAAATTTGGATTTAGGCAGGTAGAAATAAAAACCAATGGAGGCTTTTATATCAATGGAAAATCGATAATTTTTAAAGGAGTAAATAGGCACGAACATGATCCCGATTTTGGTAGAGCAGTACCATACAGTAGAATGATTCAAGACATTACAATATTAAAACAAAATAATATTAATGCAGTTCGTACAAGTCATTATCCAAATCATCCAAAGTGGTATGAACTATGTGATCAATATGGAATTTATGTTATTGATGAATGTAATTTAGAAACACATGGTCTCTATGATGTTATTCCTAAAGGTGACCCTAAATGGACACATGCTTGTGTCGATCGAATGATCAGTATGGTCGAAAGAGATAAGAATCATTCTTGTATTGTTATATGGTCTCTTGGAAATGAATCTGGATTAGGTGATAACTTTAAAAAAATGAAAAAGGAAGCACTTATGATTGATTCTACAAGACCAATACATTATGAAGGAGATTTTGAAGGAGATTATCAACAAAAAGTTTCAGATATAATTAGCCTTATGTACTTTCCCCCGAGAATGTTTAAAAGAATGATAAAAAGAAAGCGATATGGAGGATATGGAAGAACCTTTAAACAAGAAGAAGATGTAACAAAGCCATATATGCTATGTGAGTATGCCCATGCAATGGGAAACAGTCTTGGTAACTTTCAAGAATATATGGATGTTTTTGAAGAATACCCCAATGCTGTCGGAGGATTCATATGGGATTTTATAGATCAAGGACTCCGTAAGACTTCAGAAAAGGGAAAAGAATTTTGGGCTTATGGGGGAGATTTTAGTGATGAACCAAATGACCAAAATTTTTGTATTAATGGAATTGTTTTGCCCGATAGGAAACCTAATCCTGCATTATTTGAAGTTAAAAAAGTCTATCAAAATATTAAAATAATACCAATTGATTTAATTGAAGGCAAAGTAAAGATTCAAAATAAATATAATTTTCTTTCGCTAGATTATATAGCTATATTATGGGAATTAACAGCTAATGGTGTAAAAATTGAAGAAGGTCAACTAGATAAATTATTTATTAAACCTGGAGAGATGAAAGATGTAATTATCCCATTTATGACGCCAATAATCACTCCAAATACTGAATATCACCTAAAAATCTCATCAGTTCTAGCAGAAGATATGATTTGGGCTAATGAAGGACATATCCTCGCGTGGGATCAGTTTAAAATTCCTTATAATGTCCCAATAAAAGCAGAAATGAATGTAAATGAAATGGATAATATTACATTTGAAGAATCAGATGACCATTATATAATAAAAGGAGAGCAATTAAAAATAAGATTTGGAAAAATAGGTGGTGCAATAGAGTGCTATTCTTTTAGAAATATGGATCTGATTATTGATCCTTTAATTCCTAATTTTTGGAGAGCATTAACGGACAATGACCAAGATAAAGTTGATTTTAGTGAGACTCCATTCCCGAGTGTTGATAAAACTTGGAAAGAAGCAGGAAAGACAGGAAAAATAATTAAAATTGAATGTGAAAAAATTGATCCTAAAGTTATTCAGATAAAAGTACAATTTAATATACAAAATTCTAAAAATCCCCTTGAAACAACATATTCTATTTATGGGAATGGAGGTATAATTATAAAAAATAATTTTACCCCAAATAGAAACATGGTTCGTTTTGGTATGCAGATGTCGATTCCCGGAGAGTTTAACAAAATGACATGGTATGGGAGAGGACCTCATGAAACTATGTTAGATAGAAAAACTGGAGCTGCTATTGGGATATATTCTGGTTTAGTAGAAGAATTAATTACTCCATATATTAAACCACAAGAGAATGGGAATCGAACTGATGTACGTTGGGTTGCTATGACTAATAAAATAGGAAATGGGTTATTAGTATCAGATGTTGGTGGAACTCATCTTAGTATGAGTGCTTGGCCCTATACGATGGAAGATTTAGAATCTTCAACACATGATTATGAATTGCCTCGCCGTGAATCTATTACTTTTAATATTGATTATAAACAGCAAGGAGTTGGAGGAGATATTCCCGCGATTTCAGCACTTCACAGTAAATATATACTAAAAGGAGGTATTAATTATAGTTATACATTTCTCCTAAGAGGATATACTAAAGACATGGGA
>JAUWHL010000045.1 GCA_030605895.1 Promethearchaeota archaeon
AGGCATGCAGTACCTATGCATGAGAATATTGAACATTTAAGAGGAAAAATATTTTTACATGAAGCGGATATAACTAGTGCGGAAAGAATTTTAGGGATTTTTGAAGAAGTACGCCCGCATGCTGTATTTCATCTTGCAGCAGAATCTTTTGTACCAACATCTTTTAGAGAACCTGCTAGAGTAAGTCATAATAATGTTATAGGCACAATAAAAATATTTGAAGCAGCTCGAAGGTTTGATGATGACTTAGAAAGTCTACAAGTTGCGTGCAGTAGCGAACAATATGGCTTAGTTGATCCCTCAGAAGTTCCTGTCATTGAAGACCTAAAAAAAAATCCTTTTCGTCCAAGAAGTGTATATGGAATAACAAAAGTAGCCACAGAACAGATCGCATTGTTATATTATAATTCTTATAGTATCCCCTCTATAATAACACGAGGGTTTAATCATGAGGGCCCTCGAAGAGGGATACAATTTGTAACGAGTGTAGTACATAGACAAATCGTAGAAATTTTGAATAAACAGAGAGACAACATAATAATAGGAAATCCAAATGCAATTCGAGATTTCACACATGTAAAAGATACAGTTAACGCTTATATTCTAGTTAGTGAAAAAAAAAATTATGGAGAACCCTATAATGTTTGTTCTGGAAAGGGTATTTCTATAGCAGATTATATTAAATTAGCCAAAAAAATTTATAATCTTTTTGTTGATGTATTAGTAGATCCTACAAGGATGCGCCCCAGTGAAGTCCCTTTACTAATAGGTAGAAACGATAAAATTGTGAACGATATAGGGTGGAGACCCGTAAGATCTATCATTGATATAATTGAAGAAGGAGTTTCATACTTTCAAGAGCATCCAGAACAATTAGGAATTGAAGCCCATTAAATTATTAAATTGTTCTTTCTGGGTTTAAAATAAATAACATTAATTAATTGTATTAATGTTAATAGAATATGTATGTGAGCAAATAAATGATAAACAGTCTTAAGAGGTTAGCAAAAATTAAAACAAATAGGATCTTTACCCGCATAATAAAAAAAATAGGGTTGATCAAAAGTCTTTATTATTTTTATAAATCAGAAATTATTAAGAAAATAACACTAAAGTTTCCACCTTATAACTTAAATATTCATAATCATATAATCAATACCTCATGGGATCCTATAAGATATGGAACAATTGCTCTAGCTATAAATACAATTAAAAAAGAGAAAATTAAAGGAAATTTTGCAGAACTTGGAGTATTTAGAGGAGAAGCAAGTAAAATTATTCATTCATTAGCCCCTGAAAAGAAATTATATTTATTTGATACTTTTGAGGGATTTCCTATGAAATTTCTAGAAAACAAAGGAGATGCACACAGATATAAAAATACTAAGTTAGAATTAGTTAAGAAAAATATTGGTAATTTAAATAATATAATTATCCGGAAGGGAATCTTCCCTGAAACAACTACTGGTTTAGAATCTGAAACATTTGCTTTTGTATATCTTGATGCAGATTTGTATAAATCTACATTAGAAGGATTAGATTTTTTCTACCCAAGAATATCTGAAGGAGGATATATTTTTTTACATGATTATAATAATCCACAAGAATCAAATGCAGGCGTGCTACGTGCTGTCCGCGAATTTATGGCTAATAAAAAAGAGAAAATATTTTAAATACCAGATGTATTGGGTTCGGTAATAATCAGAAAACTCTGAACAATTTATACTAATTTTATATGAAAGTTTCTCTAATCTGGAATACTTTCTTAAATTAGAGAGATATAAATTAAGGGATAAGGATATTTCTTTAATTGCTATTAATGTTATAAACCTAAATCATTTGATAATGATTCAATTCAAAAATTTTACAAATATAAAATAATTAAATGTTTAATTCTCTTTTTTGGAATTGTATTAACTCTAAAATACCTTTTTCCCCTAATTCTATAATATCATTCAACTTTTTTCTATTAAAAGTAGCACCTTCAGCTGTTCCTTGTATTTCAACAATTTCTAAATCCTGATTCATTACCAAATTAAAATCAGCATCGGCCTTCGAATCTTCAGCATAGTTCAAATCTAAAAGTATTTTATCATCTTTTAATCCTAAAGAAATTGCAGCTAATATTTTATAATCTGGAAATTCATAAATTAGTTGTTGGTTATAGAGATAATTCATTGCATCAAAAACAGCTATAAATGCCCCTGTTATTGAAGCACATCTCGTTCCTCCATCAGCTTGAATTACGTCACAATCAATCTTTATAGTTCGTTCACCAAGTTTTTCATATTTGAAAGCAGCACGTATACTTCGTCCTATCATACGCTGTATCTCAGCGGATCTTCCTCTATAGCGTTCTCTTTGATTTCTCACTTGGGTCGCTCTTGGCAACATTGAATATTCGGCTGTAATCCATCCAGTTCCAGTATCTACTAAAAATCGTGGAACTGATTCGACAACTGAGGCTGTTACTATCACTTTTGTACTTCCTTGAGTTATCAAAACAGAACCTTCGGGATATTTAAGGAAATTTCTTTTTATAGTTGTATTCCTTAGTTCGTCAAAATTCCGTCCATCAATTCTTAAACCAGGCATATTAAATTATTCCAATTTTCTTTAAATAAAGGCTGGAGAATTATAATTATAAAATATTAAAATTTATAATTTTAATCTAAACAAGTATATTAATATATTTTTTATAAGGTAAAAAAGTTTCTAAAATTAGGATCTTTGATTGTTTATATATGTTTAAGATATGATTAATAAATCTCGAAAATTAATATTCATATACTTTTTTAATATAAATGTAATATTTGGACCTAAACTTTCAAACCTTGTATAAGTTTACAGGCATCCATAATTTCCTTCCATATTTTTTCGATATTCATATGGTTTAATATTTTCGATTTTTTTTTCATTCGTTTAATAATCTCTTCTTCTCTTTGAGGATGCTGTATATCTTTATTCTCTTTTCTTTTAAGATTTCCGATTTTTTGGGCTAGTATACCTCTTTTATTTAAGAGATTAATAATACGATCATCAATATTATCTATTTTATTTCTAATTACACCTAATTCCTTTTCAAATAATTTTTTTTCTTTCACTGAAAATTAACTCCTTAAAGAATTAAAACTAGGAAAATTTTTTCTAATTTAAAAAAATGTTTGTAAATTTAATTCCATAGCTGAAACGGGGAATTCTAATTTGAAATTTAACAAAACCTCTGGATGAATTTCACCGATCTCACCAATCTTTTTACCTTTTAAATAAATTCCTCCACATCGACCACTTATGTAAGTGGGATTTTCCTCCGGTTTAATCTCATAATCATTGTAATAACCAAGTGAAGTCATAATGAAATCTGATAAAGATCTAATCTCTGTAAAGTTGGCATTCTCATGATAAGCAACAGCTGAAAGATGAACTTCTCTTTTAGCTCCAGTTTCTGCACGAGTATTTAACAAAATAATATCACCAACTTCAAAAATCCTAATAGGTTTTTCTTCAGATCTATTATTTAATAGAGTCTCCAATAATTTTGGTAATATTAAGGTTCTTGTTGTATTGTATTCTTTTGATACGGGATTCAAAATTTCTACTTGATTTGATTCTTCAAACTTTATGTTCATATAATCATATTGCCTTTCTGAGTTAGATAAAATGAAGTTAAGAACTTCTAAATATCCAGCACCAATCATTATTCTCCTTATTTTATTTGAATATGATTGAATGGGGTGATATTCTCCAATACATCCCTCTCTAATTGTTCTTGGTAATTTATCATACCCATATCCAATTGCACATTCTTCTGTAAAGTCAACGATATGCATAAAATCTCCTCTAAAAGCTGGTACCCAGACATTTAAATATCCTTTCTTACTGGATTGTTTTGCGTCTAGTCTAACTTTACTAAAACATTTTATCATCTCCTTAGATGATAAATTTAATCCAATATAATCATTTATATAATTAATTCCAACTTCCCATTTTTCAGGAGTTAAATTTGGAGTTATTATATCTTCTCCTTCCTCATAATTAACTTTAACACTTTCAATTTTAGCTCTCATATCTGCTAAAGTTGTTGACAAAATATTCAAAGCTAAATTAATTGCTTTAAAATCCGTTCCAGTTAGATCTAAGAATAAATTTTTTGTATCATCTGTCACGGTTGTCATAATTCCATTAATAACTGGAGGAAAGGATAAAACCTCATCATTATTGTCAAAAATTATTGGATAAACTTCCTTTCCTTCTAATATATGAGCATACTCTATTCCTTTTTCATGTAATAATAATATCTCTTCTAAATTCATTGGATATCCATCACCATGAAGTGGGATAAAACTTACTGAATCAGGTTTTACTGCAGTATATCGGTAAGGTGGTACAATTTTGTCAAGATCATGAACGCCAATCGCAACTTTTTTTCTATCTCGTCCAACAGCCCAATGAAGTTGTTCTTGGATAGTCATTAATGTTGCAACCTCATCTTCATCCAAATCAATGTCTCTTACAACTCCACAGACTATATATGGACGAACTTTATTAACGCTTGGATCAACATTTAATTCGATTTCACCAGGAATTATTTCAAATGAAGGTAAACCTAACTCAATTTCATAATATCCCTTAAGAGCTCTAGCAATTCCTTCAGGACTTGAGAAATCAGGTCTATTTGGATTATATTCAACTTTAATTTTTTGCTCCTCTTCATTTACATCCTCTAAGTCTAATCCAATCCATTGTAAGTCATATTCTAAGTCTTTAATATCTAATTTTTTCCCAACTAATTTTTCTAACCTTTCAATTTTTAATTCTAGTGTCGGCAATTCTTTTGAACCTCCATTTTAGTATGATTGACTCCTTAACCATTTAATTGGATTAATATATAAATCTCTAATATCATCACGATCAAAATATAACATTGCTATTCTTTCAAGCCCTTGTCCCCAAGCTAAAACTCGAGTTGGTTCTTTAATTCCCCATGGATAAGTTACTTCTGGTCTAAATATTCCTGAACCGCCCATTTCTAACCATTCTCCTA
>JAUWHL010000074.1 GCA_030605895.1 Promethearchaeota archaeon
CAGTTAAAACGGTTATAAAATTAATAGTTATGTTTAATTTCTTAATAAGAGATCTTGCCGTTCCAGAACCAACTAATAATTCTTTTTGTAAGCGATATCTTCCTATACCACCCTCATTTTCCTCAAATATAAATAAAGCTAAAATGACATGGACTTTCTCAAATGAGGGCTTTATCGTAGGACTCTGAAATAAAGTGTCTAATTCTTCAAACATTATTACATTCCAATATAATTAATTAGTATAAGTTAAAAAAAAATTTAAATCAGAATGTAATTTTATTAAAATATCTAGATTCCGAAAATTCAATTCAGTTATCTATAAATAGAAATTTTAGTTCAATAATATGCCTAAAAAAGAGAAAGAAGCTGACCAATATAAACCACAGAACTTAATTATCTTCAAAGAGAAAGAAGAACCTCAAAAGAAGACAGTAGATAAATACACTTTTGAAAAAGTCGACCAAGAGTATAAAATTAAAAGTAAATGTACTTTTTCTCCTTTTGGAAGCCATTTTCGATACTCTATCCTCATAGATAACCAAAGTCTAGCACCAATTACTGAAATGAAAATAAAAATAAGGTTTCCTGAATTTTTTACCCTTATGAGAGCCTTTCCACCAATAATTAGTATTCCTCAAATGACTAGTGGTGAAGAATCTAACCAAATAAATTTTGAATTTGATGAATTAAATGAAAAAAGCAATAAACAAATTCATCTTCATTTTAGTCCAAATTCTCTAGATAAAACAGGAGACATAAGAACAATTGTCACTTATGTAAATAATAAAGATACTGTTAGAGTGTTAGATTCAAGACCTGTTAATATCACTGTTGATAAAATCACTCTTGAACCTAAAGTAGTTCCTTCAAGTTTCATAAGAGAATTTTCTGTACAACCCGGAATTAAGAAAGCAATTAAGAGTATGGGGATAGGAATCGAGCATCAAGTAAATTCTGAAATAATTTTTGACATTTTAGAACAACTTTTTTCAATTCACCACTTTCAGTTAGTTACTAAAGATGCTGAAAAAAGAATTTTGTGGTATTTTGGAACTGAATCTGTAATTAAAGAAGATATTTTGGCGATAGGACAAATGGTGTCAAATAAAATAGAAATAATAGCTTCCTCGCTTAATCATTATCTATTAATATCCTTTTTAACACAAGTCTCGAATGATTTCAAACAATTTCTAATATTGAATGGAATTGTAAATTCTAAAGATAAAATTCATGATTTAGAATGTAAAAACTGTGGAGCAATCCTCGCTTACTTTCCAAAAAAAAGCGAAACTATTGAATGTCAAAATTGTAATTATGAACAAACAATTTGGTAAAAATATTAAAACACTAGTTTTATTTTATTTATTTAATTTTATATTTAGAGTAATTTCTTTCTTCTTAATTAAAAAGAGATATCATGAGTACAGTTAAAAAAGCACTTGTACCATCAGTTACTGAAATGATGGCATGGACTCGTAAAATATTCAATCAAGGTATACGACGTCCTGGATATTCAGCTGATTTTTGGGCAGAAAATTGGATAAAAGAACAATTTGAAACTATGGGTTTGCAGGATGTTACTCTTGATCCTGTCCCCGTTAAAAAATGGGAGGCTGGCGATGCTAAGCTTAAAATTTGGAGGGTTAATGAGTCTAATGAAGTATTGGATATTCCTTGTTTCCCTATTCCATATACCAAACCAAAAAATAATCTTGAAGCCGAATTATGCATGATATCAAACAAAACTTCAATGTCTGGGAAGATTGCGGTTTCAGAGTTAGAATTATTTAAGTTTCCTGTTAAAGCAATAAAAGCATATTCAGGAGTAGATCGATATTATGACCCTGAGCATGAATTTGATAATATGGAGCAAACCATTCCTTTTGATTATAAAATGAGTGCATTGCTCGATCGTCCAATGAATAATGGAATAGCCGGTTTTATTGGAATTCTTTCCGGATACCCCTGGGAAACAGATGAGTATTATGTTCCTTATGATGCTGTTGAGAGGGAAATTCCTGGTGTGTATGTTAGCCGAGATAATGGAAAAAAGATTTTAAAATTTATTAAAAAAGGCACAGTAAGAGCTAGGTTGTCATATAGGGCTAAAATTTCTGAGGTTATATCCCATAATATTACAGGTACCCTAAAAGGTATGTCTGATGAGTGGATTATAATAGGGACTCACCATGATGGCCCTTGGAACTCAGCAGTAGAAGATGCTTCAGGAATGGCATTAGTGTTAGCTCAGGCAAAATATTGGTCTCAAGTTCCTAAAGAACAACGTCAATTCAATCTAATGTTTTTAATGAATTGTGCTCATATGGCTGGAGGAAGAGGCGCTATTGCTTTTGCAGAAAAATATAAAGAATTTTTAAAAAAAGTGGTTGTGGGCATTCATTTAGAACATGTGGCTCGTGATGTAAAAAGCGAAAATGGAAAACTAATTCCATTAGATGACCCTACTGTACGTTGGTGGTTTGTAAGTAGAATAATACCTCTTGAAGAAATTGTTGAAGAAGCTATTATAAAAGAAAATTTAGAACGCTCAATTTTACTCCCTCCTGATGGGTTTCCTCCTGGAAGAGATAGTCCTCCAATCGATGGTAGTTTTTATCATCTTGAAGGAATACCATTCGTATCATTTTTAACAGCACCTTCATACCTTTTTGATACTGCTGATACATTGGATAAAATCCACCAAGAAAGCTATGAACCACTTACTCAAGCAGTTATAAGAATAATTAATTCTTTAGAAGATCATACCGCTGATGAATTAAGAAGTCTTGTTTTAAGCAAGAAAGAACGAAAAAAAATAAGAAGAAATATAAAATGAGGAAAGAAA
>JAUWHL010000207.1 GCA_030605895.1 Promethearchaeota archaeon
AACTTCTTGATGGAATTTTATTTTAGAGAGTCTTTTAAACATAGGTTGGTTAGATTGTTTTACCCATTGACCTGATTTAAAAGTATTTGAAACAAGAAAAGCATCTAATAAAGAAAATCGTAAATCTGGAGCATTTACCCAGAAAAATCGATAAGCAGTATCAAAAATCTCCGTTGACATGTCTTCATTTGAATTGAACATAATATAAATCATTCCCTCTTCCATTGGTCCCCCTGTCCCTTCATTAGAGGGCATTATTGGCTCGTTAAGTTGCTTATTTGCATTTACAAATTTCTCAATTCGATTTCTATTTGCCTTTTTCACTTTAATAAGCGTTCCAAAATTTTTAACGAAAAATTTAAGTTTAGGTTTTGGTTCAACCTCATCTATTGGCATTTAATCACTAAAGTATTACATATATTTAAAATTAATATATAATTGATTAAATAAAAGGTTCACATTATTTCAATTAATTAAAACTATTTTTCACATGATAATTTATGACAGAAAAAGAAAAAAGTGATTCAGGACGGTTTTCATATAAAAAAGCAGCAGCCTATAGTACAAGTCAAATAGTTAATACTGCGGCATATCAATCATTTGCTCTTCTTACATTCACATTTTATTATGCTATAATTGGAATTAATGTTAATTTAATAACGATTGGCTTCATTATATGGTCGGTATGGAATAGTATAAATGATCCTATTTTGGGCTCGCTATCAGATCGAACTCACACAAAATGGGGCCGTCGTTTTCCTTATTTAATGATTTCGATTATTCCTTTGGCTATAATAATGATCTTGTTGTTTTATCCTCCTCTATCTTTTGGTATAAATAATGAGCTCATTAACTTCACTTATTTCCTTATTATTATTATTATCTTTGAATTTTTCTTTACTATGTTTGATGTAAATTTGATAGCATTATTTCCTGAGTTGTTTATTACAGAAGAAGAAAGATCAAAAGCCAATGCTATTAGAATGGCATTTTACATAATAGGATTACTTATATCTTTTGTCTTACCAACAGTGTTTATACCTGATTTTTCAAATCCAATTTATTTACCAGAATATCAGATGTTTGGAATAATTGCTGCATTAGTAATAATAATCTTTGGTGCCCTTTTTTTAAAAATCAGTCCAAAGGAAAAAACTGAATTTCAAAATGAATATAAAAATGCTCCAAGTTTAAGTGAATCGATAAAAATTTGCGGTAAAAATAAGGCATTTATGACTTTTGTTCCTGCTGAAATAGCAGTTTGGTTTGTAATAGGGATGCAAACCATGATTGTACCTCTATATGGAAAATATGCTTTAAATATTGGTGAAGGAGAAACAATATTTCTAGGATTATTATTAGGGATTGCATTTATTTCAGCTGCTTTATTTATGAATATACTGTGGAAACCCATTGTTAAAAGAATTGGTCCAAGAAAGACTTGGTTAATTTCTGTTTTCACCTGGATAGTAACACTTATTCCTTTATTGTTTATTACTGATAAAATAATTGGATTACTTGTATTTGCTTTAATAGGAATAGGGTTAGCTGGTCCTATTTACATCGGTGATTTAATTATGGCCGACATAATTGATGAAGATGAATTAAAAACAGGAACTCGCAGAGAAGCTGGTTATTATGGAGTGAAAGCATTTTTCTTTAGATTATCTACAGTTTTCGTGGTTCTAGCTATAAGTATGGTATTTACGAATGTTGGATGGGCTGTTTTTGAGCCAGATGATATAACTCAGGAAGTTATCTTTGGATTAAGGGCTTTAATGTTTATTTTCCCTGCAATAGCACTCGTTATTGGCTTAATAGCAGTCTATATGTACCCCCTACATGGTGATAGGTTAAAGAAGTCAAAGGAAGAACTTCAAAAGCTTCACACGGAAAAGCAATCAAAGATTTAATAAAGAATAGGAAAGGATAATAGATCGTATCTTAATCAATTTCAAGTCTTATTAAGAGTTAAGAGAGAATTAAGGAGAAGTATTATTAGAGAGAAGGTAGATTGAATTAATGGAATATTATCTCCTCATTATTCTTTCTTTTTAAAAGAGGTAAATAGTGATCAAAGTTGTTATTGTAATTTACAATATTTTCTATTTAAAACCCATGATTTTTTAGACTAATTCAAAATTGAAAAAGAGATAAAAGTGAAATAAAGAAATTTAAATTATGGTTCATGAAAAAAATTCATGAAGCAAGAGCTTCAATAATGATATAAAAGTAGAATGTGAAAAAAACTTGTTATTATTCTTCTAATTTTGAACGTAAGGTTAATTCCGCAATTTTTTGAAAGATTGATTTCACATTTTCTCCTGTTAATGCAGAAGTTTCAAAAAACTGAGTACCTAATTTTTCACTTAAATGTTCCGCCATTGGGAGGATTATCTTCCGATCATCTTTTAAATCTATTTTATTGCCAATTAGGATGCGAGGAATTGAGGATAACCCATATTTAACGCTTGTACTCCACCAATTGTTTATGTTTGAGAACGAACTAGACCGAGTAATATCATAAATTAACAGCATTCCATCGGCACCATTGAAATATGGTCTGTGTAACATGTAAAATTGAGGTTGTCCTGCTATATCCCAAATCATAAGATTTACTGTAATATCCTTGCCCATGTCATCTTTTATAGTGACGGGTTCCTTTGTGATGTTAACACCTACGGTTGGTATGTATTCATATTTGAATTTTTCACCACAGAAATCTGTTAAAAGGCTTGTTTTGCCAACAGCAGGATCCCCGATTACGATAATCTTAAATATCATCTCTGTTCGTTCATGAAACACCAATTTCTCTTTTTCATTTTCCTCTGTCATGATTTTTCTAAAGTATATTTTTGATATTTTTCAGTTTTTAATTAATATATAAATGAAATTCGGATATAAAAATTTTAATTATTCCTTTTTAAGTTGAATCCGTTTTTTTATTTCGAATTTTAATGTTTTTGTTTTTTCACGAGAGATAAAGTAAATTTCATTTAGTAGAAAATGTATTTCATTAAAATTATCCTGTAAATTCTTTATAATTTCTAGAAGCTTGTTTTTACCTTGAATTTGACCTAAACTTAAATGTGGCCTAAATCCATGCTTGTATTTAATTACATCATTACAATCTGGTACTATTTCAAGAATTGTTGATTGCAAATTTTTAATCAATACAACTGGTTCTGGTTTGATCCATAATGTATATCGCTGTTTTCCGTGGTTAAAATAATGAAATTCTTTTAGACTAACTTCAAAAGGATTAATATATTGACATATGTCTATAAATTCTTTCTCAAGTGATAAATATTCAGCTTCAGGTCTAAAAGGATATAGTAACGTTATGTGAGGCATCCATCTATCAATTTGGCGATCATATATTTTACGTATTTCTTGGATTGGCGCCCATTTGTTCTGCGGGGGGACAATAACAACAGCAGAGGTAAAAACTTTAGTCATAATTATATCTAAAGAACTTTATTTAGAGATTCTTATTAATGAAATGAATTGATAGTACTTTAATAAATGTTCAAAAATGTAAAAGCTTATATAATTTAAAATATGACTACTTCAGAAAAACTAAATCTTAAGAAGGAAATCCAATGACTTCAGATTTTGAAAGAAATTTAGAAAAATATGCAGAAGTAATCGTAAAAATAGGACTCAATCTGCAACCTGGACAACGATTATTGATTGGGCCCCCATTAATTGACATTCATGGTGTTCCCATTGAATTAACCCCATTGATAAGGGAGATTACGAAAAAAGCTTATCAAATAGGGGCCAGATTTGTTGATGTAATGTGGGAAGATGATCAATTACGCCTAATTCGATTTCAGCATGCTCCACACGATAGCTTTAAAGAATTTCCGAATTGGCGAACAGATGAAGCAAGTAAAATAGCGTTGACTGGTGATGCGATACTTTGGATAGCTTCTTGGAATTCTGAATTGTTGGATTCTCAAGACCCAGAGTTAATCACAAAATTCATCGATGAATGCTTATTAAAATATAAACTTTTATTGGATCTACGTCATAAGAATGTCATGAACCATACTATTGTCGCAGCTCCAATAGTTGGTTGGGCAGATAAACTTTTCCCTGATCTCTCTCAAAATGAACGAACTAAGAAACTTTGGGATGTTATTTTCGAAATCTGCCGTGTGAAGCAAGAAGACCCTATTTCTGTTTGGCGTTACCATATTAACCAACTCAGATCGAGGTGCAATTTTTTAAACCAAAAACACTATAAAGCATTAAAATTTGTCGGTCCAGGAACTGATCTGACAACTAGTTTACCAAAAGGGCATATATGGAGGTCTGGAGGGTTTAAAACTCAAAGCGGTATTGAATATGTTGGAAATATCCCGACAGAGGAAGTTTTTACTATACCTCATAAGGATAAAACAGAAGGTGTAGTTACAGCAACAAAACCCCTATTTACTGAAAGTATGATTGAGGATTTTAGTTTAACTTTCTCTAAAGGACAGGTTATTAAGGCAACTGCTAAAAAAGGAGAAAAAGATCTAAAAAATCTACTCAAAAAAGATAATGGTGCAAGATATTTAGGTGAAGTAGCATTAGTTCCACATAGTTCCCCCATATCAAAAACAGGGATGATTTTCTATCGAGCCTTGTTTGATGAAAATGCCTCATGTCATCTTGCTCTAGGGCAATGTTTAAGGATGTGCATAGTGGAGGGTGAAAAAATGTCTGATGATGAACTCTTGGCTTTGGGGGGCAATGTTAGTAACATTCATAGTGATTTTATGATTGGTTCGGATAAAATGAATGTTGATGGTATATTGGATGATGGAACAACTGAGTCAATAATGCGAAATGGTGAATGGGTGTTTAATGTTTGATTTTGTGGAAATTAAATCGCTTATGATACCCTTAAATCTTACGTTACCAATAAAATAAAATACTAAATTTTATTTTTCTCTAATATTATTTCTATTTTAACTCATGAAGATAAAACATAGGCATTTTATACGAAAAACCGAATTAAAGCCCTTAAAAGATGAAATCTTAAAACATTATGATCAAAATTTTGTTGATCAGATATTCCCTAAGAAGAGTAATGTCGAAGTTATTGAAACGGAAGCGGGAGATACATTATTCGCAATTAACAATGTGTTAAAACTTTGGAAGTCTAAGGAAGGATATATACCTGTTTTAACTTTATTGCTAAATAATCAAGTAGATTTAAAAACTATTGTTGTTGATTTTGGAGCTATTCGGTATGTTGCTAATGGTGCCGATATAATGCGTCCGGGCATTACCAAAATAGATCCTTCTATTAAAAAAGGAGACATCGTAAGAATCATAGAAGAGACAAAAAATAGAGCTTTAGCAGTTGGAAAAGCATTGTTTGATGCTCCAGAAATGGAAACTAAAAGTTCTGGAAAAGTAGTAAAGAATCTTCACACAATTCAAGATTCTGTTTGGCAATTTGAAAAGCAATTCAAATAAATTCTTCCTTCAAAATCGAATTAAGTAGAGTTTTTTCTGATTCTGGTAATTCGTTAATAGATTGACTTTCTATTTCATAAGAATCTAATAATTCTCCACATTTTTTAAATCTGCACAAATTAATGATTATTTTCAGGCCTTCTTCTACAAGTTTTTGATCTTCGAATTCATCTGCAGTTTGCATTAACTTAATTAATGAATAGGACCTCCATAATTCATTTTCATAAAGTTGATTGTCCATACCCAGAAATTCTTCGAAAATTTCCGTAAAAAACTCTACTTCAGCGATCATTTTTAGCCAATACCACCTCAACCCTTACGTGCTGAAAAATACACATTCCTCATTTCCAATTACAATTATTATTTATCCATTACAATATTTTAAACCATTCATTTCAGAGATTTTTCGTTATACTAATACTAACATCCTTGATATACTTCTAAAATGTATGATTTGGTTAATTTTGCATTGTTAGAATTATCGAAATTATTAATTATTTCAATTTTTTTTTTCAATTTTGTATGTTTTGTTTGACTTTCTTGTATGTTAATATTCACATAAATCTGAAATTATAAGAATGATTTGAGAAACAAAGAATTAAAACTCGAATAATATCTACATATCAATCTGAAAGCGATAATTCAAAAAAGTAATATGTAGTTCGAGAGAGAGATAAAACACAAAAGACTTACAAAATAGAACAGTAAAGTATAGTATTCGTCATTTAATTGTGTAAGTTATTTGTGTTCGTGATTCTACTTCATAAAAACCAAACTTTTTATAAAGTCCTAATGCTTTTTCATTTTTAGCTTCAACACCTAATTCGATCGTTGTACAACCCTTCTCAATTAATGATTGAATTCCTAATCCCAAAAGAGAACTACCAATTCCATTATGATGATAACTATGAAGAACACCCAAAGTATTAATAGTTCCTACATGTTTTACTTCGGGATTGATACATATATGGCAAATTCCAACAGGATTATTGCCTTCTAATGCAAACCAATATTCAACGTCATATTCTTTCCAACTTACTTTATGAATCGATTTGAATTCTTTTTCTGTATAAGGTCTAAAATCAAAGTGTTCACTAAAGGCATCATTAATGATTTCTACATAACTATCATAATCATTGAATTCATTTTGTTTTTGAAATTTAATGCCAGTTGGAACATTAGGCTTCCAATGTGAGTCAATATCGCCCATACGCATCCAAAAGTCATAGTGAACTGGTTTTAGTCCCATATCTTTAAATTTGAATCGAAGAGGTGAATCTAAAAATATATATTTACTTATGGTAAATCGGATTTGTGGAGTATTTTGTTTATTTGCAAGATCTAAAATCGATTCATATAATTTTACTAAAAGGTTCGACTTAAAGTATTGTGGTAATACTTTTATCTCCAGCCACCAAGAATCACGTTTAGATGATTTAAAAAGACATGCAAAACCTTTTATTTCTCCTTTATTATCTTCAGCAATCAAGCAATCACGCGAAAGATCAGTATGATCTCCCTCCACTACGAGCGCCATATCAAATTCTTCTTCATTTATTGTCCAAGTAGGATTTATATTTTTAAGTACTTTATTCCATACTTCTATAATTCTAGTTTTATCGTTTTTAACATTAAATGGCCTAATTAACATGGAATATCACATACTATCAATATTTAAAAGCGTTTTTTTCATTAATTCACATAGAGTAAGTTATATTACTTAATATTCTTGCTCTAAATTTGTATAATTACTCTTCTATAATTGCTTATTTATATAGTCATCAGTAAATTCAATATGTTTTAAATTAAATTTCATGTTAAAGATCCTATGGATAATAAAGATTTCATTTTGTATGAACCAAAAGGGCGTATTGCTACAATTACAATAAACAGGCCGGATAAGGCGAATGCGTGCAATGTCCCGATGTTAAAATCTATATATCAAAATTTAATTGATGCAGATGAAGACGAGAAAGTTAAATGTATTTTGATTAAGAGTACAGGGCAAAGATTCTTCTCGGCAGGGTATGATCTTAAAGAAATACAAGGTTCTCCTGAAAAAGTAGCCCAAATAACTGAATGGGGCAGAAAAGTCAATGAGACTATTGTTCTTATGAAAAAACCAGTAATTACACAAATCCAAGGAATTGCTATAGGATTTGGTGTGATGGTCATTTTAGCCTCTGATTTAAGGATTTTTGCTGATAGAACCGCTGATGAATTATATTTGAGATTACCAGAACTCGCTATCTCAGCTTTTCCTCAGACTGGAGCAACTCTCTTACCCTTATTGGGACTCGGTTTGGCCTATGCAAAGAATCTTCTTTTTACAACGGATAAATTTGGTGTGAAGGAATTACAGAACATCAATTTTCCGACAAGGATTTTTCCACTCGATCAACTTGATATTGAAACTCTTAATTTCGCGAAAGAGATAGTTAAATATCAGACAAAATTCATCTTCTTTACAAAAACCATGTTAACGATTATGAATAAAGCCTATATTAAATCATGCTTTGATTTGGAAGATGAATGTGGGAAAGCCGCTTATGACACAAGGAAAAAAACTATGAAGGAACTAGACGATTTTATAAAGGGTTTACATGAAAATTATCCCTAATTTTTTTTTTAAATTGTATTATCCAGTTGAAATTTTATTGAATCAACCCCAAGTAAATTTTTTTTAGTAGATACTACTGAACTTTTTACTTAATGATTTATAAGTGTTTTTGGAAACTATGTTTCTTGTGGAGTATAAAGTTAAAGTCGTATAATATGTGTGTGATATGTTTTTTGCATATTACACGATGTTATAATCGATTTGTATTTTATATTACTAGGAACTATATGCCGATAGTCATAATGAGTATATTAATAAACATATCTCGATGACTTATCATAATTAAAAAAAGAGGTTGTGTGTGGAAAAAATGAGTATGTATCGATCATATCTTTTGAAGAACAATTTCTGGGCTAAAAAAGGGAATGAGAAATTACCAGGAACCGAAAAAGTCTTTATAAAACATGATTCTGAAGTAGGAGGAATTTACGCGATAATTGAAAACGAAAAGAAAGGCGTTAAGATTATGGCTGAAGGGAGAGATTACTTTTTTAACAACTTTGATAAGCTTGATTCATTTTTGACTCGACTTCAGCAGAGGAAAGATAATTTCATGAAAATTCTTCGAAGGAAAGATATTTCGCAGAAATTAAGGATGTTAGATATTTAGATATATTTTTATCAAATTTCTTCACTTTTTTAAAGAGTAAGAATTAGGTTAATTTTAATTCTATTTAGTTTTAATCATTATAAATAGGTTGAAGTCCTGTTTGAAAATGTCGTAATCTTAGTTCTGCTCCTCGAGAAATTCTAACTTTGGGAATTTTTTCTTTATTATGGTAAAGTTCAGTAATAGCCGCCACGGCATAATCGATATGAGAAGCACTATACACATTCCTAGGCACAGCAAATCTGACTAAATTCAGAATTCCTTTCCGCTGTTGAGGAGTTTTTTTATCCCACTCAAAGGCGAATGGTCCTAACTCGCAAGCTCTAATTCCATAATTTTTAAGAAGTTCTATTGTAAATCCAACACCTCCTAAATCTTCTAGTCTCATATCTGAACCTTCAAAAAATTTATCCATATTTAAGTATACCGCATGACCCCCAGCAGGAAGAATAACAGGAATCCCATTCTGAGCCAATTTTCTAGCAAATTCTCTAACTTGAGATTTTCGTTCATTTAAATAAGGTTCTTGAATTACTTCATAAAGACCTGCTGCTAACGCCATAATATCTCTGCCAGACATTCCTCCATAAGAATCATTCCCGAATGTTAGGATCTGCCTTTCTTTTAATTTAATTCCAATATCTTCATCAATAGAAAATTTTCTATGAAATACTCCTCTATCTTTAAAGAAAAATCCTCCTCCAATATTTGCTAGGCCGTCTTTCTTGAAGCTAATTGTAAATCCATCAACATATGAAAACATTTCTTTAACAATACTTAGTATCGAGCGATTTTTGTACCCCTCTTCAAATTCTTTTATAAAATTTGCATTCTCACTAAAGCGACAGGCATCAAAGAATAACGGTATATCATATTTTTCCGCAATTTTATGAACCTCTTTTATATTTTTCATGGCGACGGGTTGACCTGCTGCTGTATTATTAGTAATCGTAATATAAATTAATGGAATAGATTCGACACCTTTATCTTGGATTAAATTTTCTAGACCTTTAACATCTATATTACCTTTAAAGGGATTTCTTCTATCCATCTCATTATAAGGAAAATCATCCAGTAAATTTTCTGAAAATAAATTTATAGCCTTAATACCATTTGCTACAATATTAGCTTCAGTGGTATCAAAGTGTCCGTTATTTGGAATATAGTATGTAATATCTTTATTTTTCTGTTTTAATATAGGAGCGATAGTTGAGAATAGTAAGTGTTCAGCACATCGTCCTTGTGGAACAATGAAAGCATTAGGACGTACCAATTGATGAGTCCCTCCATTTACAAAGCCTCCTTCATACGAGGTTATATAAAGTTCATCCATAAGCCTTTTTACATCCGTTTCACCAGTTAGGATTAAATTAATAGCCTTTTTTGGATCATCACCTCGTTCGAAGGTATCTCTAACCGCTTCCAAAAGGACATAGTATCCTTTATTACGAGCATATGATTCATCCCCATGGAATAAAGCAGCCCATTGGAAATCTGTCATCGTTCCAGATCCAGAATCAGACAAAAAGTCTACAAAGATTAGATCTGCGGGAAAAGAAAACATACTATATTCTGTTTTCTCAAGTGCATATTCTCGTTGTTCCTTGGTAACATATTTAATTGTCCGGACAATTAGAGGTTTGTTTGCCGGGACTGGAACGCCTAACTCCTCTTGTGTTTTCAAAATATTTAACCTATAATTTAAAATTAGAAATTTATTTTGAGTTTTTCAAAGATACTTGAATTTATAATTCTAAATCATTAAAAAATGATTTGTAAGTAGAGCTTAAGAATTTGAGAAATGAATTATTATTTTATTTAGGAAATGGACTTTTATACTGGTATAGATTTTTAATATTTAGTAAGTCATAATGATTACTTTTAAATGGAATTTTCTATAGTATTCTAAGGATGTTTTAAATTATATACAATGAATGAACGAATTGAGAAGTTAAGAAAGCAAAGTCGTGAAGCAACTCCTTATATTTCTTTAGAACGTGCATTATTATTAACAGAATTTTATAAAACTGGTGCGGCACATAAGTTTTCACCTCCAGTTGCTAGGGCAAAAGCATTTAAGTATTTAATGGAAAATAAAAAGATTTGTATTAATAAAGGGGAATTAATTGTAGGGGAACGCGGTTTAGAACCAAAAGCAACCCCTACTTATCCAGAAGTATGCTGCCACAGCCTACATGATTTAGATATTCTAAATACACGTGAAAAAATTTACTTTGTAGTATCCGAAGATACGAGACAAAAAGCAGAAAATATAATTATTCCATTTTGGAAAGGAAGATCTATTCGTGATAAAATCTTCTCTCAAGTTGATGATGAATGGATTGATGCATATGAAGCAGGAATTTTCACAGAATTTATGGAACAGAGAGCACCTGGACATACGGTTGGTGGGAAAAACATATGGAATAAGGGATTTTTAGATTTTAAAGAAGAAATAAAAGAAAGTATTGAAAATCTAGATTTTTACAATGATCCTGAGGCATTTAATAAGAGGGAGCAGTCAACTGCGATGAATATCGCTGCAGATGCAATAATTTCTTTTGCAGAACGCCACGCACAAGAAGCTAAACACTTGGCTACCAAGGAATTAGATCCAATTAGAAAAAAAGAGTTAGAAAAAATATCAGAAATTTGTACTTATGTTCCCTCACGAGCTCCAAAAACCTTTTGGGAGGCACTCCAACATTATTGGTTCATTCATTTAGGTGTTATAACAGAATATAATACTTGGGATTCTTTCAATCCGGGACGCTTAGATCAACATCTATATCCATTCTATAAAAAGGATATGGATGATGGTAATTTAACAAGGGAAGAGGCAATAGAATTACTTCAAGCTTTTTGGGTAAAGTTTAATAATCAGCCAGCGCCTCCTAAAGTTGGTGTGACTGCAGAGGAGAGCAATACTTATACGGATTTTTGTAATATTAATATAGGAGGCCTTAATGAGGATGGTTCCGATGGAGTTAATGAAATGTCCTACATGCTCTTAGATGTAATTGAAGGAATGAGGATACTACAACCAAGCAGTAATGTTCAAATTAGTAAAGAGACTCCTGATAAATTCTTAAAACGAGCTCTTGAAATCGTTAAAACTGGTTTTGGCCAGCCTTCAGTTTTCAATACCGATGCTATAATTCAAGAATTAACAAGGCAAGGCAAATCCATAATGGATGCTCGAAATGGTGGAGCAAGTGGTTGCGTCGAATCCGGTGCCTTCGGAAAAGAAGCTTATATCCTTACAGGATATTTTAATTTAGTAAAAATTCTGGAAATCACACTTCATAATGGTTTCGATCCTCGAACTAAAAAACAGATTGGATTGAAGACTGGTGATCCTACGACTTTTGAAACTTTTGATGATTTCTTTGAAGCTTATACAAACCAAGTTAAACATTTTGTAGACATTAAAATTAAGGGAAATCAAATAATTGAACGTATTTGGGCACAAAATCCAGCACCTTTCCTATCAATATTGATTGAAGATTGTATTAAAAATGGGAAGGATTATAATGATGGTGGAGCGAAATATAACACATCTTATATACAAATAGTCGGAATGGGTAGTATTACAGATTGTTTAGCTTCATTAAAATATAATGTATTTGATAAAAATATTATATCTATGGAAGATCTAATAAGAATGTTAGATAATAATTTTGATGGATATGATATTATCCATCAGAAGTTAATCTATAAAACTCCTAAATACGGGAATGATAATGACTATGCTGATTCAATAACTGCTCAAGTTTTTGAAATTGTTTATAACGCAATTAATAATCGCCCTAATACTAAAGGTGGAGTACATCGAATTAATCTACTTCCTACAACTGTTCATATTTACTTTGGTCAGGTAACAGGTGCCACTCCAGATGGCCGTAAAGCTTATACACCTTTATCGGAGGGTATTTCTCCAGTTCAAGGAATGGATATTAATGGCCCAACTGCGGTGATTAAATCTGCTGGAAAAATCGATCATCTAAGAACAGGAGGAACCTTATTGAACCAAAAATTTGCACCTTATTTTTTCTCAGATCAAGAAAGAATGAATAAATTGGTTCACTTAATAAGAACATATTTTAAAATGAATGGACATCATATGCAATTTAATGTGGTTTCAGCAGATACTCTACGAGCTGCTCAGAATAACCCTGAACAATATCGGAACTTAATCGTACGAGTAGCAGGATATAGTGATTATTTCATTAATTTAGGTTCCGATTTACAAGATGAAATAATAAGAAGAACAGAGCATGCTTCAATTTAATACTCTATTTTATTCTGATTACATAATCGATTATGATTATTATTAGAAAACTATCAAAAGATGTATTGCAAAAGGTTAAAAGGTTTTTTTTGATACAGTAATCATATGTACTTATTCAGTACATAGATTTATAAAGGATTGTTTCTTTAATAATTATAGGTACATAATCAGTACATACAATATTTTTTTAATACAAAATTGGAGGTTTAAGATAATGAGTGAAGAAAAATTTGAAGATATCTTTAAAATTATAGTTCTTGGAGCATCTGGAGTTGGAAAAACAACTATAATGGAACAATATGCTGAAAAAGTTTTCGAGGAACATAGAACTGCAAAAATGGGTGTAAATTTTTTTATAAAACAAATAAAAGTCAACGGAAAGGATTATAAATTTCAATTTTGGGATTTTATTCATAATAAACAATTTGAGTCTTTTCATCAGGTTTATTCTAGTGGAGCTTCAGCAATTCTCTTCGTTTTTGATTTAACAAGACCAGAAACTTTTGAATTTCATAAAATTTGTCTCAAAAACATTTGGTGGCAGATAAATCTAAATAGAGCGCCATTATTGTTAATAGGAAACAAACTTGATTTAATTCAAAATAAAAAAATAATAGATAGAAAAAAATATGGTGAATTTGTAAGAAAAGAGGGTTTATTGGGATATATTGAAACTTCGAAAAAAAATATTGATGAATTAGAAGAACAAATTCCTAAATTAATTCAACAAATAATTCATCTTAAGTCTTTCTACGGTAAACAAAGACCAAGAGACTTAAGATCTAAAGTTTTTAAAGAAATTAAACAGAGTGCTATTCCTTCGCATATTGAGGGTAAGTTTTTAAAAGAAATTGATGCGGTTGATTTAAGAAAAAGAGAAAAAGAAAAGCTTGAACGCATGGAAGAATTAAAAAAAGTTAAGGAAGCATTGAAAAAAACCCAACAAGTAAAATTCTTGGTAGATGAGGTAGAATTAGATATTATTAAAAGATTTGCTCAACTTTCCCATCAAACACAATCTGAGTTCATTCGTACAGCAATTTGGGAAAAAATAAAATTAATAGATACTCCACCATTAAATGGAGATTCAAGAAAAAGGAATAGTATAGAAGAAAACAAATTACGTTTAAAAGAATTGAAAAGGATTAG
>JAUWHL010000094.1 GCA_030605895.1 Promethearchaeota archaeon
ACAATCTCATTTTCATAGAATAATTCTTCAAAAAGATTAATCGCTTTTTGATAGAAGGTTTTACTCATATATATTTCTTCTTCCCCCTTAATTATCGATTCAACCAGTTTATCTAGTTTTGGATTATCAATCTGTTGATAATCTTTTATTTTACTACTATCAGGGTATTCCTCTAGAAAAACATCAGTTATTCTTTCTAGACGGGTAGTTACAAATAAAATACTCGCTGTAGAATCAGATAAAAGTGAAAAAATAAGATCTTGTTGAACTTTAAAAACAAATCTTAATTCCCCCATTTCAAGTATTTCCGGAGTCTTACGAGATATTACATTCTCAGAAAAAGAAAAGATTGCTGAAAAGAAAGGTGTAATTAAATTAACTTCTATATTATCAAATTCTTTTGTAAAGTTTTTATGAAATATGCAAACACCTGACTTTTTGAGAACGAAAAGTGAATGAATTTTCATTGCGAGTGTTACCTTAATTATCTTATAAGTTAACTTATATAAATACAGTCTTTTAAGTATTTTTAATATAGATTTTTATAAAAGAAATCTATCTATTTATAAAATTTGAGATATTAAATAGACAAATTATTCCTTTTTTATCCAATCCCGAATAGCAACTCTAACTGATCGACTCATTTCTTGGGAGTATGCGGATCCTGTTTTCCGTAAATAGTAATCTTGTCCAAGATTCTCTGCATTTTTTCCTAGTGTTTCTTTTTCAAAATTTTTAAACATTTCAGAGAACTCATCTTTATTCAACCGCTTATAAGTATCAATAAAATGAATGAACTTTTTTGGAAAGCGTTGTTTAAGTATTCTTTTGGATGGATCTTGTTTAGGATATCCAAAACAGACTAATGTAATAGGAAATACCCATTTAGGAAGATTAAACATTTCGCGATGAGTTTCGATATTTTCTATGACATCACCAATATAACATGAACCAATTCCCATCGATTCTGCAGCTATTACGGCATTTTGGGCAGCAATTAAGGCATCACAGCATGCAAGTAAAAGATCTGACTCCTCTGGAGTTCGATACACAAGATTTTTCTCAATACATAATTCTGGTATACCAGATGCCGCATAATAATCATGCCAACGTTGCATATCAGCTAAAAAGATGAGGACAAGAGGTGCTTTCGCAATATGAGGTTGATTATCGCATGTTTTAACTAGCTTTTCTTTTTTAACTTGATCTTTCACTTCAATAATTGAATAAAACATCATATTACCGGCAGTTGGGGCACGCATTGCGGCATTAATTATCATATCTACTTCTTTTTGAGATAAAGGCTTTGGATCATAGGCACGAACTGTACATCTGTTATTAATTACTTCTAATACCTCATTAAACTTTTCTTTTTCGTTCATAACTTCTCACATATCAATTAATTACACGTTTGATGTCAATTATTCAATTATAACTTATTAAATTTTGTTAAATTCAAAATAATTTTGAAAATTCGTTCTAATATCTTGTTTTATTTTGGAAATCCAGATATTTAAATTAAAATTTTTATTTCTTTAATATAAGAAAGGATTAGATGGTTTTTTATACATTTTTCAAGAATTCATAAATAAAAGTAATTAATAAAAATGTCTGATAATGAATTAGAGAAGATACGGCTTAGAAAAGCAGAAATGTTATTAAAGCTTCAATCAATGCCCAAAGAAATTATTAATATATATGATGGAGATGAATTTAATGATCTACTAAAAGATTTTCCTAAAAAAGTAATGGTAATTGATTTTTGGGCTAATTGGTGTGCTCCCTGTAAGGTCTTTTCCCCCATTTTTGAGAGAGCTTACCAAGAATATTCAAAGAATTTTATTTTTATTAAAGTTAATGTTGATAAGACTCCAATGATTGCACGACATTTCGGAATTACTTCAATCCCTACAACTCTCTTTGTAAAAGGAGGGGAGATTTTACGTAAATTTGCAGGAGTTGTAAGTTATGAAATATTAAAACAAATTTTAGAAAAGTTTAAGTTATAAAACTATTCTATTCTTAAAACTCCCTCCTTTCTGATATATTTTATTATTATAAGAAAGACTTTAATAGTTAATGGTATAATAAAATGTTATGAGGGAAGTTGATAACGTTAAATATTATGATGCTGTTGATATCTGTGAAACTTTTTTTCATAATAAAATAAGACTCGAAGAAATGATAGATTATTTTGATACTGGGAAATTAAAAGGAAAAATGATATATAATGAGTGGCACGCAGATAAAAAAGCTATTGATGAATTCATAGAAAATGTATTTTTGAAGGAAAAATCTTATAATGCTGGACTTCATAGAGTCGATTTGTCTAATATCACACTAAATGGGAAAATTTTAGACATAGGTGGTGGAGGACAGGGGATCATAGGACAATTTAAAGGAGAACAGGTAATTGCTATAGATCCTAACAAAAATGAACTCGAAGAGGCTCCTAGCAGTGATGGTTTAAAAATAATAATGGATGCGAAAGATTTACAATTTTTAGACAATACATTTGATACTGCTACTGCTTTTTTTACATTAATGTATATTCCAAAAGAAGAACATAAAACCATTTTTCAAGAAATCCATAGAGTTTTAAAAAAAAATGGAGAATTTACACTTTGGGATGCTACAATCCCTAATAGAAATATTGATGATGAAAGATACATATTTTTTATAAATCTTGAAGTTATCATAGAAGATAACAAAATTGAAACAGGATATGGAGCATTATGGAATAAAGAACAAAATATCGAATATTTTTCAAATTTAGGAAAAAATGTAGGATTTGAGATTTTAGAAAGTAAAGAAGAAGAAGTAACTTTTTATTTAAGATATAAAAAAAAGTAGTTTGCCTTAGGATTACATATTTATTGAATCTTTTTATAGAATTTTAATCAATTAATATTATGAAAAATAACTCTCATAACTCCTCATTATTATCAATATTGTTATTCATAGTGATTCTTTCACTTGTTAATTCTGTCCAGAATATGATTTCACCGAATTTAGAAATTATTTCATATTATTTTGGATTTGGGGGGGCGACTGCGCAACTAGGTGTTCTGACATCAACGTTTACCATTTTATCAGGTATCTCTATAATTTTTTTTGGTTATTTAGCTGATAAAATCACAAGAAAATGGATTGTCTTATCTGGTACGATCTTCTATTCGATTTTTTCATCACTCACGATTTTTGTCTCGCCAGATCTGAATGGTTATTATTTATTTTTTTTCCTATCCTCTATGAGTGGAATAGGATTTGGAGCAATAATACCAAGCATTTTTTCATTAATAGGAGACTTGATTTCTCAAGAGGATCGTTCAAAAGGTTTCTCTTTTTTTTCCATTGCCTCTCTCTTGGGAATGGCTCTAGGATTAATAATTGCAACGATTGCGGGTCCTATTGATTGGAGGTTTTCATTTCTAATAATTGGAATAATTGGTTTAATCGCGGCTCTTTTTATTATATTTTTTAATGAGCCATCTCGAATTGGCAAAGATTTTTCATTTTTAACAGAAAAAGGCGCAATAGATTATACTTACAGAATAAAAAAGTCGGATTTAAAAGAAATTTTTAAAAAAAAATCGAATATATGGTTAATCATTAACTTTGTAGATACAATTCCAACAGGGATAATCTTGTTTTTAATATTCTATTATATGAATGATTATCATAATGTTCCGGAAGATATTTCATTAATTTTTTTAGGTACAATTTTACTTAGTACTTTAATTGGCACACTAGTTTTTGGTTTTGTGGGTGATAATTTATTCAAAAAAGGTAGAAAAAATGCACGAGTACTATTAGCTTTAATGGGGAATATTGTTCCGATACCTTTGTTATTTATTGCCTTAATAATTCCCTTTCAAGCACCAAATAATGTATCTGTAGGAGAACTTTTTATAATTCCAGAAGCACTTATAATGTTAATCTTAATGAGCTTAGGTCTCTTTGCCAACGGAGCTGTAAATGGGAGTTGGTATGCAACAGTTGTAGATTTAAATTTACCAGAACATAGGGGCACAACACTTGCAACTGCAAATTTTTTTGATATGATCGGTAGATCCTTAGGTCCTTTAATAGGATCATTTGTTAGAGATGCATTTGGTTCGGTTTACGGAATGATGATGGCTATATTTGCCTGGATTGCAATTCCTTTTTTCTGGATACCTGTTCTTAAAAATGTGATACCAGAAATGAATGCCACAGAAAAATTGTTCTCAGAACGTATAAAAGAGCTTGAAAAATCATAGGTTTTTTTTTATCTCCAAGCTGTGTGTTTCAGTATCACAATAAATGGGCACGTGTCTTGACATGCATCACATTCAATGCATTCACCAATATTTTCAGGATCTACTTTTCCATTAATAACTTTATAGACTTCAGCTAAATGATGATCTTTCTCCCCCCTCTTTGTAATAGCTGTAATTCCTGCTATATGAGTATACTATCAGGTTCTGTGAAATGTACTATTAAGAGAAAACTAATAAGACAGAGACAAAAAGAACGAACTTAAAATGCTTAATAAAATATTTTAGGGACTTTTTATAATTATCCTACTTTTTCTAGTATTATGGATTTTGAAGAAGATTTAAATGCTAAACTCTTGGAACATAAAGACGTGACAAAAGTAAAAGTTCGTTTTAATGACACTGATGCTATGGGAGTAGTTCATTTCAAAAATTATATGGTCTATTTCGATGATGGATTCGTAAGCTTTATGAATTCTATTAGAAATAAAAGGAGGATCGAAGAAATGATTCATGAAGGCCTTGCGTGTGGTGTAAAGCATGTCGATATCACATATGAAGGTTCAGCAAAATTCGGTGATTATATTATTGTAGAAACCAGAATAAAGAAACTTGGGAATAAATCAATAATTTTTTCACATATGCTGTTCAAAGAGGCTGATAAGGAACTTTTGGCGAAAATTGAATGTACAAGATTTGTATTGGACCTAAAAACAAATAAATTAATAAATATTAGTAAGTTTTTAGAATATTTTCTTAAATAGTGTATGTGATTTAAATGGAATTAAAAAATCTTTTCAGTCCTAAACGAATTGGAAATGTCCTGATAAAGAATCGAATCATCCGATCAGCTACTTATATGGGAAGCACGGAAAAGTATGGTTTTGTAGGCGACAAACTTATTAAAATTTATGATGATTTAGCTCGTGGAGGCACTGGATTAATAATTTCAGGTTACACTGCTGTTGATCCAAGTGGTACCGCAAGTCCTTACCAAGCCTGCTTATTTGATGACTCCTTCATTCCAGGACAAAAAAAATTGGTTAAATGTGTTCATGAATATAGTGATGTTAAAATAGGTATTCAAATTGCTCATACTGGTCGATTGGGGAACCACCCTAAATATCATCCATTAGCACCTTCCCCAGTTTTCTATAAAAGAACAGAATTAACACCCCGAGAAATGACAACTGATGAAGTGAAAGATTATATTAAGAAATTTGTTGATACAGGAAGAAGAGCATATGAGTGTGGATATGATATGATACAACTTCACGCTGCTCATGGGTATTACCTGAGTAATTTCATATCTCCAAGAACTAACATGAGAAAAGATGAGTTTGGTGGTGATATTGAAGGTAGGGCTAAATGCTTGATTGATATCTATAGAGGACTTAGAGATGAACTTGGAACAAATTTTCCGATTATTATTAAATTACAAATTCAGGATTTTGTTCCAAATGGTTTATCATTAGAGGAAGGTGTTACAACTGCGAAAATTCTTTCTAATGCGGGATTTGATGCTATTGAGCCTAGTGGGGGAGGAGAAGAAACTCTATTATTAACAAAAGATGCGTATCCGAGTCAATTTGTTAAAAAACCTGATGATGAAAATTATTTTTTACCAATAGTAAAAAAAATAAAATCTTCTATGAAAAATACTGCTTTAATTCTTATGGGAGGAATTAGAAATCCAAAAACCGTTGATAAAATCCTTGAAGATGGATTTGCCGACTTTATATCATTGAGCCGTCCATTAATTTATGAACCAAATCTTCCTTCGCGCTGGGAAAGTGGTGATCTTTCACCAGCAAAATGTATTAGTTGCAATGGATGCTATATGACAATGCTAAATGGTCCAGTTTATTGTGTAACTAAAAAAAGATTAGAAAAAAGAAAAAAAAGGTAAAGCGATAACAAGAATTATTTAAAAAATAATTTCATGATATTGTATGGAAAATATAGAAGGTAAGAGTGCTTATTCAGACCACTTATTTCAATTTCGCTCTGTAGAGAGGAAGAAATTAATCTTATCCTTTTCTATTACTATCATTGTTATGATTATAGAGATTATTGGGGGTATAATAACAAATAGCATTGCTTTAATTAGTGATGCTGGTCATATGTTTACGCATGCTTTTGCAATAGGAATAAGTTTATTAGCTAATTTTATTGCAAGAAAACCCCCCTGTCACCATAAAACTTTTGGGTTGTACCGCGCAGAAGTTTTAGCGGCGTTTATTAATGGTTTATTCCTGATTCCAATAGTAGGTTTTATTATGTTTGAAGCCATTCTCAGATTTTTAAATCCTCAAGAAGTAATTGGGTTTTATATGTTAATAGTGGCTTTTATTGGGCTAGGCGTGAATATAACAAGCATTTTAATACTTCAGGGAAGCCAAGATACAAGTTTAAATGTAAAAAGTGTCTTTACCCATATGTTGGCTGATGCCGCATCATCAATAGGAATTGTAATTGCCGCATTTATTATTATGTCTACAGGATTTGTAATACTTGATCCTATTGTAAGTTTAGGGATATCATTGGTTATTATGTATTGGGCTTATGGAATATTAAGAGACTCAACCCGTATTTTACTTGAGATGGCTCCAAAAGGGTTGAATATAGATGGAATTAGCAAGGGTTTAAAAGACAATTTTCCTGAAATTATCGAATTATTTGATGCTCATCTCTGGACAATTATTCCAGATATGCTCATTTATTCCGTCCATGTTAAAATAAATAGCGAAACGATAAAAGGAAATAAAGAAGAATTAATCTCAAAAATGAATGAGTTCTTGTCCAAAAACTATAAAATTATCGAATCAACTATACAGATTATGCCTAAAGACGCTGTAGAAGCTTGTAATCTCTAGATCCATTTATTTTGAAAATATAAAATAAACATTTAAATAATCCTCTAACCCAAAATTATTTATAAAAAAAACTCATGAAAATTTATAGAGGAATTTAAAATGTCATCTGAAAGGAAAATAGACCCTTTTGCTGTAATAATTTTAGTTTTAAGTATAATAGGGATAATTTTAGTTGCAACTCAATATTTTGCAGGTTTTTATTTGGGTGGTGGTAATTATAGGTATTCTTGCTTAGATTGTGGATATGCTACAGGAGTCGACTTAGCAGCACAAGTGCTAATATTAATTTTGTTAATAGTACAAATAGTTATTGCCTTAAATGATCTTCTTCCAAATAGATTTATAGAGAAGAATCTTGACCAAATTGGGATAATTTTAGGTGGTCTTACTATACTTTTTACTATAATAGGGTTGGGTGCTTTTGGAATAGCATATAGTGAATATGAATGGTGGCCCGAAACAGGATTTTACGGTGCTATAATAGCAGGAATCCTCAATTTCATTCTGTTTTTCTTAAAATATAAGAACAGATAAGTTATGGATTTTTAACTTCTTTTTTTTCTTTTTTGAATAATGTGATTAGGTAAATAATTTTAAATTTTCATTTATTGATCTTTTTTCATTGCTCTCTCTCGTAATTTCCTTCGAAATATCTTCCCAACAGTTGTCCGAGGCAATATTGTCACGAATTCTACTTGGCGTGGGTATTTATAAGACGCCATTTTTTCTTTTGCCCATTCAATTATATCTTGCTCTGAAATTTTTCCTTTATACTCGGGTTTGAGAGTAATATACGCCTTAATTGTTTCCCCAATATTGCTATCTGGAGCAGAAACTACTCCTGCTTCTAAAACAGCGGGGTGTTCAAATAATTTTTCTTCAACCTCTTTTGGCATAACTTTATATCCCTTATATTTTATCATATCTTTAGTTCTTCCTTCAATATAGAAGTATCCATCGTCATCCATTCTTGCTAAATCACCTGTTTTAAGCCAATCACCGGCAAAAGTCTCTACTGTAGCATCTGGTCTTTTCCAATATCCTTTCATAACTTGAGGTCCTTTTATTAATAATTCGCCTACTTCACCAATAGGAAGTTCTTCTAGTGTATCTGGATCAACTATTTTACAATCAGTGTCAATAATAGGAATACCGATACTGGCAGATCTAATCTCTGGCATCCAATTCGTTGCTACATGCGTAATTGGTGATGTTTCAGTTAAACCAAATCCTTGCCCAACATTAAATCCAACGATTTCTTCCCATCTCTTGTTCAATTCCGGAGCAAGAGCGGCAGAACCACAATTAGCTTCTTCTAAACTAGAAAGATCTCGTTTATTAAAATCAGGAGAATTAACTAACATTTGAAACATCACAGGTACACCTACAAAATTTGTAACCTTATAATATTCAATTGCTTCTAACACCTCAGAGGGATTAAAGGACGAAAATATAACAAGCTGGCTAGCTAAATGGAACATGATAATTAATACTTGAAAACCAAAAGAGTGACATATGGGTAAGACAGATAAACTAACACGTTTACCGTACTCACTTTTATCGTCTCTATCTAATTCAGGATCTCTTTTCATAAATATAGTAGAGAGTGCATTAGCAACTAAATTGGTATGAGTTAACATAACACCCTTAGGTAATCCAGTTGTTCCTCCAGTATATAATAATGCAGCAACATCATTATAGGGATCGATCTCCACTTGAGGTGGTTTTGGTGGCTTACCTTTGATAAATTCTTCCAAAGTTATAGTATCTTCTTTAGCTTCTTCAGTACCAATTAGAATAACATTCTCTAAATCAACTTCTTTTCTTACTTTTTTGATTGTCCTATAATTACTTTTATGCACAAAAATAGTTTTAATATTTCCAGCATCCTTAATAATATGAGCTACAGAACCTTCCTTTAAGAGAGGGTTTATTGGAACTACGGCAGCCCCAGTTTCCATTATTCCAAAACTACAAAATAAAAATTCTGGACAATTACCCGTCATTATTCCAACAGCATCAGTTTTTCTAATTCCTATCTCATATAAAGCATAGGCTATTTTGTCTGCAGTATAAAGTAATTCTCTATAAGTATATTTTTTGTCTTTCGGTTTGAAATACACACTTACATTATTTAGATGTTTTTCGGCACCCAATCTAGCAAATATATGTGTTGGTATTGGTTCGAATTTTATCGATTTAGGTGTATTCTTGGGCCAATGCTTTAACCAGGGACGATTTGGATTTTCAATAAAAGGAGATACATTATCATAATCGTAAATTGGTTCCCAATCTGAATAATCTTTCATAAAAAATACCCAAAAATTCTAAACAATTTTCTTCAATTTGAAAATGAATTAATAATCTAATTAAAAATTAAATCTAACAGTATAAAAGTCTTTCCTTAGAGAAGGCTTGAACTATAACCAAGAAACTAATTTTTGATTATTGACTAAAATATCTACAAGATCCTCATAATCTATAGCTTTAATATTATTTCTTAAATCCTTTAAATCCATTCCACGAGCCAGAATATCTGAAATTAAGGCATAAATGGTTATCGGAGTTTGGAATAGTTCTTCTAAGACGGGAGGGGTTTTACTTTTCTGGGAGACACCTATAACTCCATCATGTAATAAAATTAAATTAATTTTTGTTTTTCGTTTAATATGCTCATTAAAAATCTTAAGTAAACTTTCTGACTTATCACGTTGCCTTAAACTAAATCCATATAAATAAACCATTTCTTTATCTTCATTCATAACATTTCACCATGATAATTAATATTTAAAACTCATGTCTGCTTCAATTATGAGTTCAGAAATTTTAGATATATCAACAATACTTACATTATCCTCAAGTACTAAGTCTGAAGGATCTATTCCGGCTAATTCAAGGGCTTCATCGTGAATATAAATTTCTAATTCAGATAGTTCAATTAGTCTCAAGACATTCGTAAATTCATCCATATTCAGAGCTTTTGGATTTAAGTTTTTATCCAAGAAATAGACTGCATCTCTCAGTAGAATGACTTTACAAATTTCTACATCTCCTACGGCAAGAATGCCAGCAGCCATCCTTATTGATTCTACAACAGAGTTTTTTCCTAAAGGTCCATCCTCACAAATAATTACAATCGAATTTACCATGTTTTATCACCCTCCAGGACCGAAGAATATTACTTTATCCGATTTTGAAATCATAAGAGAGAGCCCTCCCAATCCTTCTTGATGTGCTCCTTCTATAAATTCTTCAGATTTAATTCCAGTAAAACTAGTCCAAGTACTACACGCTGCAAATTCAGCGTTATTATTCCTACAAAAATCTTCCAAACGTTTTGATAAATTACGAATGGAAGTATCTTTTATAATTTTTTTTTTGATATTATAGACACCACTTCCATAAAAAAAGATACCTATAATCTGATGACCCTTTCTAATTATTGCATCTCCTATATTAAATACTGTATCTATAGCTTCATACTTATAAGGCTCCGCACATACTACAAAAGTAAACGACACCATTATGATATGTCCTAAACAAAAATCATTATATTATACATTCTTTAATATATAATTGATTAAAACTATGATGAATCACGATGATATTTGTGTTTGGAAAGATACTGCAGAGTGTGAAACTTGCCCAATTAATGATGAACTAATATGCCACTTTCATAGAAAATATTTGTTTAGTTTTATGGGATTCTTTTTTGTTTTTGTCATTACTGCTTTTGTAGGTGTTATAATGGCGGGTTATGGTTGGTTTTTATTGGGTTGGGTTGGTTTTTGGTTATTTTTCTTTGAATTTTGGGAAATTCGAATTCTCTGTAGCCATTGTCCTTACTACGCTGAAGAGGGGAAAATATTACATTGTATTGCTAATTATAGTAGTCTTAAACTTTGGAAATATCATCCTGAACCTATGAATTTATCCGAGAAAATCCAATTGTTAATTGGTTTTATTATTCTTGTTGGATATCCTTTAATTTTTTTGATGATAGGTGGTCAATTTATCTTTTTAATAATTACAATTATCGAAATTTTCATTTTTTTTGGTTTTTTATTAGTAAAAAGATGTGGGAGTTGTGTAAATTTCTCGTGTCCTTTTAACCGTGTAAAAAAAGAAAATATTGATATTTTTCTTAAAAAAAACCCAATAATGAGAAAAGCTTGGGAAGATAAAGGGTATAAAATAGATTAATTTAGAAAAATTAATATAAAAAAAAGTTGAAGAAATACTTTTAAAAGTTCATTTTTATTTTGATAGCTATAATTTCTCCAGTTGCATATTCTATTTCTTTAACGAAAAGCGAGCAGGATACGGTTGTTTTTCGTTCTTTCATTTCCTTTATTCGTGCTCGAAAAACCCACGGTTTATTCAACGGGGTTGGTTTTAAGAATTTCACAAATAGCGAACCGGTTGCATATGCGATTGGAGATCCTGTACCTTCCTCACGGCCTTCTGCTCTGTAAGCTGCTGACCCCGCAGTATTAAGACAGTGACAATCAAGAATACTGGCAATTATTCCCCCGCATCCTCTACCGGGATATGCGCAGTGATATCTTTTTGGTTTCCAAGTACAAACACACTCATCACCTTCCCAATAGCTCTTTATCTGCAATCCATGCTCATTATTCCTTCCACAACCCCAACAATAAGTGCCTATTTCAGGCCATTTATCTTGTATTGCTTTATTTTCCATACGAATTT
>JAUWHL010000038.1 GCA_030605895.1 Promethearchaeota archaeon
GTGAGGTATCAGTTGAACTGTTTTTCCTAAAAATTCTCCTTTTCTCTCTCTTAGGATTGTAGAAAGATAAATTTGACCAGAAGTGATATTATGTGAGGGGTGCATCTCAATTCCTAAGATTCTAGAATAAGTGCCAAAATCTTGATCAATCTCGGAAATCCTATATGATCTTTCATCAGAACTGGGTACAGGTCTAAAATCCCATACAGCTTCTGTAATAAAACATTCTCCATGCTCAACTGGATTAAGAGTTCCGGGATCTACATTCAGATAGGGATCTATTTTAACTACAGATACATTAAACCCTCTAAACTGCAATACTTTTCCAATGCTTGCTGTAGCAACTCCTTTTCCTATACCCGAAAGCACTCCTCCTGTGACAAATATAAGCTTACAACGATCATTCATAATTTAATCCAATATCTCGGGAAGCAATTTAATTTTTATTCATATTATATAAATAAAATTATAAAAAGAAACCAAGTATTAAAAGAATTTCTAATTCACTATTTTATTTTCTGTTATTTTCCTTTAAAAATAGGATCTCAATTTGTAATTAATGATTTGATTACAACTTGAAAATCGGATTTTTCAAAAAATTCATGTAATCCTTCATTTCGTGTACTATTAATAATAGTAATTGTTTTTAAGCTAAGTGAGTCTTACCACATGGTTTAACTTTTCTATGTAATAAACAGGATAATTCGGGATTTTTTCATTTACTATAAAATAAATTTAAAATAATATCAACTTAAATATTGAATTTAATTACTTAACTTTAATTAGGAGGGTACAAACAACCTTTCAGATGAAAAATTGGGGTCTGATGTTATATTAAGCCCCAATCTTCTCAAACCGGCTTCATCTCCTGGAGTTGGTATATGGGTCGAATGCATTTCACAACCTTTAAGTTCCTTAAGCTTTTCCATCGCAACTTTAGCAGAAGGGTTAAAATCAGCACTGATACTTAAAGCTATAAGAGTTTCTTCAAGATTAAGACTCAAAGGCTTATGATTGAAAACTTCCGATTTTAATTTACTTATAGAGCTTAATATATTGGGGGATAGAAGATGAATATTATCAGGAATACCTGCTAATTCTTTGATAGCATTTAAAACCAAGCTGGAGGCGGAATGCATAAGATGGGAGTTTTTACCTGTTATAATATTTCCATTCTTCAATTGTAATGCTGCTCCAGCAAATATACCTTCATGTCCCTTACCTTTTTCTTGAGCTGCTATAGACGCTTGGCGGGCATGTTTCACCACCTTCCGATCTAAAATATTAAGATTCAATTCCTTCATAAGTAATTCTGATCTCTGTACCGTTTTCTTATCTGAAACACCCATGGCATATTCACAACTATATCGAAAAAATCTCCGGATCATTTCTTGCTTTGCCGCTTGCTGTACAATATCATCATTATTAATAGCATACCCTGCCATATTTACACCCATATCCGTAGGAGATTTATATACCAAATTGCTGTCCACGATCCTTAACATTATTTTCTTGACTACAGGAAAAATCTCCACATCTCTGTTATAATTCGTGGCTGCTATATTGTATGCTTGAAGATGGAATGGATCTACTTGATTGAAATCTCCAAGATCAGCAGTCGCTGATTCATATGCCATATTTAATGGATGCTTTAAAGGTAAATTCCATATGGGAAAGGTTTCAAATTTTGCATAACCTGCTTTAATCCCCCTTATATGTCCATGATATATTTGGGAAAGACAGGTTGCCAATTTCCCGCTACCTGGCCCAGGTCCAGAAACAATGATTATAGGTTTATCAGTTTCAATATACTGATTTGCGCCGTATCCTTCCTCACTTACGATTAAATCAATATTGGTTGGATAACCTTTGATCGGATGATGTGTATAAACTTTTATATTTCTTCGCTCAAGTTTATTCATGAATTGTTTTACAATCTGCTGTCCATTATAACGTGTCACTACCACAGCACATACTTTAAGACCCTCTTCCCGAAGATCATCGATCAATTTCAATGCGCCAGTGTCATAAGTGATTCCGAAATCAGCACGAATCTTCTTCCTTTCAATATCTCCAGAGTAGATACATATGATAACCTCAATTTGTTCTTCAAGAAGCTTTAAAAGCTTCATTTTAACATTTGGGTCAAATCCTGGGAGAACCCTTGAAGCGTGATAATCATATATCAGTTTTCCGCCGAACTCGAGGTATAATTTATTCCCAAACTGAGTTGCTCGTTCCAAAATACTCTTAGATTGCTCAATTAGGTACTTTTCGTTATCAAAACCGATTTTATCAATAGCCATTTTAACCTTTTATTATTGCATATTATTCAAAATAAAATTATTAAAGGAAACCAATTTTTAAAAGAATTTCTAATTAACTTAATAATTTATCAGATATCTTCTCTGAATTTTTACCTTTAAGCATAAAGTAATATAATACCTTCTTTCTCAATACTATTCCCCTAAGAATCTAAAAATGATAAAAATTCTAAATATGAGTCATATGTTCATGTAATACAGTTTAGTTTTAGTCGTCTTCGTCATCATCGTCATCATCTTCATCATCCTCATCATCATTATATTCATCATAGATCCCATACTCATCAGCACCATGATGACACTTTTCACAATAAGGTTTTCCACGTACATAAATTGCTTTATCTTGGAGTATTTCTTTCTTACAATTTTTGCAATACACATAATCTTCATCATCATATTTTCCCATAATATATACCTCCATATTTTAATGTAAGGAACTTTACTTAGATAACTAAGCAAGCTCAATCTAAAAATATTATACTATATATTCTAATAAAAATAATAAACATAAAAGATATTTAATAATTATTTTGTTAAGATTGTAATAATAACTTCATTTCTACATTTAAACCAACTATAAAATTTTTATGAGACAATCTCAACTTGTATTATAAAATTCTTTTCGGATTATTTCCCTTTGAAAATTGGATCCCTTTTTGTAATTAATGATTTGGTTGCGGCTCTAAAATCATGAGTTTTAAATAATTCGTGTAATCCTTCATTTTCTAATTCAACAGTTCTAGAAATAATATCTCTAAAATAACTATGCATTATTTGTTTCATTTGATTGATTGATTTAGTTGGACCTTTAGGGGGGATTAATCTTAAAGCTTGTTCTCTTGCATAAGACATCAAATCATTTGGAGGTAAAACTTTATTCACTAAGCCGAGTTTTTCTGCTTGTTGAGCTGTAACTTTATCTCCAAAGTAAAAAATTTCTTTTGCTTTCTGAAAGCCAATTAAGAAAGGAAGAATAAAGCTAGAGCTAAATTCTGGAATAACTGCTCTTTTTACAAAATAAAATCCCAACCATGCATCTTCTGCTATATAAATAAGATCAGCACCTACTAAAGGCATTGTAATACCAATACCTACAGCTAAACCATTAATAGCCGCAATTATTGGTTTGTTAAAATTCCAAATCTTCTCACATAATCTTACTTGAG
>JAUWHL010000275.1 GCA_030605895.1 Promethearchaeota archaeon
AGCATATTTAAATGCTTCAGAAGAAGAAAAAGATTTTACGAATATACTTAATGAATTTAAAATCTGATCAAACTATTTTTTATCAAATATTTTCTTAGAATAAAAAGTTCTTATTACTTTGATAAAGCATGTGCTAATAATAATGCTCCTTGTATTTCAGAAATATCACCGACACTAGATGTATCAATAATTGTATTTCTTAATCCCATATAAATTGCCCCGTATGCTTTACCTCCACCTAAATGAACTAATGTACGATAAATTAGATTTCCAGAGATACCATCAGGAGCAATTATTAAATTTGATTTACATTCGATAGCTTTTTCGATCAATATCTCATCATGGGAGATCTTCAAATTGGAATATTTTTTTTTCAATAATTCAACTATTTTATCTGCATCCTGAATTGTTTTATCAACTTTGCTATCTCTACCTGTATCGCTTATTCTTCCTCCACTTAAAATACTTATTTTTGGAATAATATCAAATTCCTGCAATTTTTTTATTGCTAAGTCTAAATATTTAATTTTATTTTCAAAACTATTACACTCATCAATACCAACTGGACCAAAGAAGAATTGTTGCCCATTTTTTGTTTCCAGTAATGCTAATCTATTAGTTTTTTTGACATTCAAATTTTTTTTAAGACTTTTTAAAAATTTATTTGAGCTCATGGAACCCCTTACAATAGATTGAACAGTATTATCGATTAAAGAATTAAAAATTACACTCTCAGGGGCTTGACATTCAATAAAATTTACTCGTGAATTCATGTAATTTTTTGGAGTTTGTCCAAGAAGACTATTTATGAAATTCGAATTACCAAAAATATATATATTTACTTTATTAAATTCCAAAAAATTTAAACTTGCTTGTAAGATTTTCTGATTATGATATTCAGAAAGACCTAATCCAATTCCAATATTATTACTTTTTTCTTTAGCAGTTTCTTTAAATTTCTGAATCATGATTTTTGATTTAGAATTAAATCTAGAAAATATTATAAAAAACGAAAACAAAAATTATTGTTAATGCATCATATACACCATGCGTAATTATAACTGCTAATAAATTTTCCTTTCGCCAATAATAAATTAGCCCTAATAAAAGGGAGATTGCAAAATAGGGAATAAATGACAGAAGAAAAGAAATAAGAAGAACCATTGGATTTCCTAATACTAATAAAATAATTCCTATAACATGAATTATAGCAAAAATTAAAGCAGTAATTATTATTCCACCCACATTTCCTAATCTTCGAGTTAAACCCTTTTGCATAAATCCTCTAAATAATATCTCTTCAGAGGTTCCTATAATAAGTATCATCACTACGGATAAGAGGATTATGCTAAGAATATCTGAATTTGAGATGATTATTTCTACATCAGATGTAGCACCACTAATATCTCTGATAATGTCAATACCAAAAAAGACCTCTAAAAGAATCTCAGTTAGAAAGGAAACTCCAACTACTAATAATACTCCAATTAATGCAAATCCTATTCCTATTAAAATTTCTTTGATTAGTCCTACTCTATCAAAACCTTTTCTAGTAAAACCTAATAATCCTAGCCTATTTTGAAGAGTGGGGTTTTGGAGATATTTAGCTACGTATAATACTGGAATAAGTATAAAAATCAGCTCAAAAAATGTGCTAAATATTAAAAAATAGGGATTTGCTATTAATTCATAAAGAATCTCCGTATCAAAAGCAAAGAGCATAATAAGAAAGAAAATTCCTGTTGTTATTAAATCCATTAAAAGAAAGGCACCTAAAGGTATCCCTATAGACGGCCAAGGCCCCCATAATTCATGGTCTTTTGTATCTAGTATTTCTTCATCTGAAATTTTTTTAGGACCAAGTTTAATTATAGGTATGTAAGATTGGGGATATACTGTTGGTTTTATATAAGGATTTAATGCTCTCCTTGGCTCTACTTGTTTATGTTCTTTTAGATATTGAAGATTCAAGCCGCATTTTATACAAAACTTTAGATTTTGAACTTGTGGTATATTAGTTCCACACACTGGACAAAAAGACCAATCTTTTTTATTTAATTCATCCTTATCTTGAAGATTAGAAAAGTTTTCTTCTTTAGTGGGATCTTGATCTTGATCTTCTTTATCATTCATTATTACTTTACATGAATAAATTAAATTAAAAAAACTTTACATTTTAAACTATAAAATAATCTAAAGACAAATTTTGGATTAAACTGATATGCGTAAATTATTAAATATTCTTGAAGCTTCAAGTTCATCATGATAAATATTAGTATTTAAGACAGTGTAGTTTTGATATCTATAAATTTCTTCATCTCTCTCAACTTTCAATTCAAGTTTAATTGAAGGCATCCAAAAAGTTTTATTCGTATATTGGTATTCGATCATAACCATATACAGGAACGTACCTGTTTTTCTCGGAATAATCTTTGTCTTAATCGTTCTTCTTTCATTTGCTTTTAGTTTTCTAATACTTGTAGATTTTCTTTTAAATTGAAATGAGTTTGGTAAAAAGAAATAGATCGTTACATCCTTTATTTCTGACGAATTAGAATTTTCAACTATTAATTTAATGGTTTCGGAATGATTTTTCTTTAATACTTTATTTTCTAATTTAATATCGATGAAAAGGGGATATTGTAATGCATTTTTATCCAAATTAAAACTTAAATCAATAAGCTTTTGAAGATTAGGTTTAAATTCTAAACTAAACTGATTCTTTTGTTCTTCTAAAGATAGTATTTTTTTACTTCTATATTCTTGAAACTCTTGCAACATTCGATTAATGCATTTTAAGATATGTTTATCAAATTCTGAGTGTTTGTTTGAAGTAAATGAAATCAGTTTTTTATAATAATCTGATTTAAGATCCCTAATTAATGGTTTTTTAAAGATTTCATTTATAAAGTTTTTCAACATCTCATCTAATTTGATTAAATCCTTTAGTTCAATTTCAATTCTCTCAATAATTTTTTCATTAAAAATATTATTATGAATAAAATCACTTAGTGTATTTAATACTTCAAGAGTTTCAGAGTTGTAAGTGTCAAAAGCGTTTGAAATCATATTTTCTAATAAAATGGTGAATTTCTCAAGATTTCTATTTTTATAGTCTATAAATTTAGTACTATATGATTCAAGATATTTAATAAATTTTCCAGAATGTAATTTTAAAAGATTCCTTTGGTATCTTTGATATTTTTTTGAGATGTCATGAATCCAATTTTTTACATTATTCAATTCTTTGAGATTTTCTTCAGTATTAAATATTATATCCCCTTCCGGGGGAACGGGAGATATAAATAGAGTATCATGTTTTACTTCTTCTAGCAATACACTAGTATCGCGCTCTAATTGATAGATACTTTCAATTTGAGCATATAAAGTAGGTTTCTCAAAATCTTTTGCTGTAATTTTATTCAATTTGACTAATAAAAATTCTAACTTATCTGAATAGTATTTGGGATTATGATTTAGGATTCCTCGTAATATTGATGCAAATTCAGTTAGAATCTCATATATCTCTTTTCTATTATATAATTTGGAATGATTATTTTCAAATTTTGTAATATTGCAAAAATCTACAATATTCTGGTAACTCTTTTCTGCAAATCGATAATATTCAGAGCATTTTTTAAGATATAATGAATTTTTAGCTAAAAAACTAAAATATAATCCTAAGGATGACTTGTTAATTATATAAGCGAGATCTCGGAGTTGTTGATATTTTTTTCTAATAGTTTCATTTTTTAGATGAGTTAATAAATATTCCTCAATAATAATCTCAAAATTACCAGCAGAACGTATTAAATTATTTAATTTTATAGGATCAATAGTAATATTATCCAATTTGGTTATAATAAAATGTCTGTATTCATTAAATTCAGAATAAAGCTTATAAAAAAAAGATTTAATTAAAGATTTTCTTATCTCTATTTCTGAATCTTTAATATTTCTATCCTTTTTTATCGATGTAAGCTGCAATATTATATTTAAATGATATTTGAAGGAATATATTGATTCCATATAAAAAGTATTTGCCCCACAATAAGGACACTTAGCTACCGATCCCTTTACAATAGGGAGGGCATTTCCGCATCTCTTACATGGCAAATGTGATATCATTAAGAGTGTCCTTATGCTTTATTGTT
>JAUWHL010000143.1 GCA_030605895.1 Promethearchaeota archaeon
TTCAAGGTGAAACTTGTTGCCCAAATGAATACCTAAAAGAATTACTAGTAATTGTTTTGAAGTTAACCTTAATAATAATTCTTTATAAGAACTAATACTCCTTTTCCAACTAACAGGTATTATCTTTTTTACAATCGAGAAATTATCATCTTCAATTGAGATTCTTTTTACAATTTCACCACTTAAATTTGTTGAAAAGTGACTATATAACCCAAATCCAGTTAAAATTAGAGTTTTCAATCTTCTTAAAAAAAAAAGTTTTAATAAATAAAATAAAAATATAAAAAAAAGATTACTAATGGAGTTGTTAAATAATAGTATTTCTTTTATTGCGCAGCAGCTTCTTTAGCTCTAGCCTTTTCTATAGCGGTTATTTGTTTTTGCAAGACTTTGATTTCCCCGTGAATTGCTTTAACTTTAACTTTCTTCTCGCCTTGAATTTCTTTCAATTTACCGTTTAACGCTTTTTCTTTATCACTTCTTAAAGTATTAAGCGTTTTATTAGCTTCTTTTGCTGCCGCTTTTTTTTCTTTCTCTTTTGCATTCCATTCTGCTGCTTTCTCAATAGCTTCATCTCGCAAGCCTTCTTCAACTTTTAGTTTTGCTTCAGCAGCTGTAATTTTAGGATCGTATTCTGCTTCAACCTCGCTTTCTGCTGAAGCCTCTTTTTTACTGGCTTCTTCTTCTATGCGAGTAATCTCATCTTCTTTGGCACTAATTTGGCCTCTAATATTTTCTTCGGACATAAAACATCATTTTTTTTGAATTTTTTAATAAATTATTTTTAATATTATTATAATTATTTCAGATCAAATAAATTAATTAAGTATTAAAATAGTGTTAGGATTGTTATACTTATAAACTTTTTATCCTCATTTTTTGAAGGTTGTTTTAAATTTAATGCTTTTTAGTATCTTTGCTATCGTTTTATTATGATCATCAATTATGGACAGATCCAAATTGCTACTCGGTGAATTTATTATAAACCATCTCTTTTAGTAGCATCATGCTTTCTTTTTTAACGTAAATTCCCAAGCACACCAATAATCCTTAGGGTGAGCACCTGGAGGACACGCTATACATTTTGTTTCTATTCTAGGATCTATTGTTTTAGCAAATAATCCATATTCAACTACGCCTACTTGCTTACAAGGGAAATCTGGAAGGCCTCGCCGTTTTCTAGCTGATTGAACACGACAATCTACCATTCTAAACACGCATCTATTATCTGAAACTTCAATTACTTCTTGTATATTAATATTTGCATATATTCTATATTTTAAAGCTTTAATTAGAGCGGGAATTCCACCTTTTTCGGGAATTTTAAATCTATTCATTATTCTTTTCGCTTCAATAACGGTGAATTTTTCCCATTGTCTAACATCTAATTCGATAGCTTTTTCTAGTCCATATTCACGTTCAGCTTCTTGAAACCAAGTACCATCAATTGCTAGCCAATTTTTAGAAAGATCTTCAATATAATCTAACAATTCCTCTTTTGTTAGTGGTTCTAAATCTTCTCTCATATTATTTAACACTTTAAATAAAAGAAATTTAATTTGAAAAATTATTCAAAATATAAATAGTTAGACCTAAATACGTGAAAAGAAGCTAAATCATTTCCCTAGCGGGATAAAAATGGGCGTTCTCCAAAAGTAAAATTTAATAGGATTTTAAATTTAATTATTTTAGTATCTATTATATCCAGAAAAGCAATATTAAATAGTATAGTTGAAAAAAATGGGAAAAACTTTAACTGAAAAAATTCTGGAACAACATTTAGTTGATGGGAAGTTAGAAAAAGGTTCCGATATTGCAATTAAAATTGACCAGACATTAACCCAAGATGCAACAGGTACAATGGCATATTTACAATTTGAAGCAATGGGGGTTCCACGGGTTCAGACAGAATTATCAGTAAGTTATGTAGATCATAATACATTACAGACTGATTTTAAAAACCCCGATGATCATAGATATCTCCAGAGTATTGCTGCCAAATATGGTTTATATTTTTCACGTCCTGGAAACGGTATTTGTCATCAAGTACATCTTGAACGGTTTGCTCGCCCAGGGAGAACATTATTAGGTAGTGATAGCCACACTCCTACAGGAGGAGGCGTTGGATCAATCGCAATTGGAGCTGGTGGACTTGATGTAGCTGCTGCTATGGCAGGAGAACGATTTAGATTAAAAATGCCTAAAGTTGTTAAAGTGTACCTTACCGGGAAGCTTCCAGATTTTGTATCCGCTAAAGACGTAATATTAGAGATTTTAAGAAGAATAGGCGTGAAGGGAGCCGTCAACAAAGTTTTAGAATATGCTGGCCCTGGAATAAAAACATTAACAGTTCCAGAAAGAGGAACAATAACAAATATGGGCACTGAAACTGGAGCAACCACATCAATCTTTCCTTCTGATGAGATTACTAAAGAATTTTTAGAAGCTCAAGAAAGAGGAGATCAATGGATGCAACTAGAACCAGATGAAGATGCTGTATATGATGAGACAATCGAAATAAATTTAAGTGAATTAGAACCTTTGATAGCCGAGCCTCATAGTCCTGGTAATGTTAAAACTGTCAGAGAATTAGAAGGGTTAAAAGTGGATCAGGTTTGTATCGGGAGTTGCACTAATTCTTCTTTAAGAGATCTAAAAATCGCTGCAAATATGTTAAAAGGGAAAACTATAAACCTAAATACTGTTTTAACGGTATCTCCTGGTTCTCGTCAAGTAGTAGATCATATGATTGAATCCGGTGAAATTGGTTATTTAGTAAAAGCTGGAGCCAGGATATTAGAAAATGCATGTGGTCCATGCATTGGTATGGGACTAGCTCCAAAAAGTGATGCTGTTTCTTTAAGAACTTTCAATAGAAACTTCCTTGGAAGATCAGGTACTAAAAGTGCTAACGCTTACTTAGTGAGCCCTGAAACTGCTGCTATAGCTGCTATTGAAGGAAAAATTACAGATCCAAGAAAGTTTGGTGATTTACCCAAATTAGAAATGCCTAAGTGGTTTATCGTAAATGATAACTTAATAGTACCACCATTATCCCCTGAAGAAGCTAAAAATATTGAAATTGTTAGAGGTCCTAACATTAAACCGTTACCAGAATTCAATCCACTACCGAATAAATTGGAAGGAGAGCTTCTTCTAAAGGTTGAGGATGATATAACAACAGATCACATAATGCCCGCCGGAGCTAAAATATTACCATTTAGGAGTAATATTCCAGAGATTAGCAAATTTGTCTTCAATGTAGTTGATGAAACCTTTCATGATAGATCTCTTGAGAAAGGAGGGGGATTTATTGTAGGAGGCGAGAATTATGGACAAGGTTCAAGTCGAGAACATGCTGCTATTGCACCAAAATATCTCGGAATCAAAGCAGTAATAGTAAAAAGTTTTGCACGTATTCATTTAGCCAATCTATTAAATTTTGGCATAGTACCTCTTACATTTGTAAAGAAAGAAGACTATAATAAAATTGATGCTGGAGATCGATTTGAGATTGATTTAACTACTATCAAAACTGGTAAAGTTTCATTGAAAAACACAACAAAAAATATAGATATTGAGCTGGCTCATTCTCTAAGTGATCAAGGTTTAGAAGAATTAATGGCTGGCGGGAAATTGACTCTTATTAAACAAAAACACGCTTAATTAAATATGTAATACAAATTTTTTTTACTTTTTTTAAATTTAGCATTATTATGTTTGATAAAAAATTCGATTCAAAAAGACGATTTTCCTCAAGAGTAGAGAATTACATTAAATATAGGCCTAGTTATCCACAGGAGATCATTTTCTTCTTAAAAGAAAAACAAATTTTATCAAATGATTCGGCAATCGCTGATATTGGATCAGGTACAGGGATCCTTAGTGAGCTTTTTTTAAAGGAAGGTAATCAGGTTTATGGAATTGAACCAAATTTTGATATGAGAAAAGCGGGGGAAACTCAATTGAGTAAATATTCAAATTTTGTTAGCGTTGAAGGTTCAGCAGAAAATACTTCACTTAATTCGAGCAGTGTTGATATAATTACAGCAGGTCAAGCCTTTCATTGGTTTGATTTAGAAACTACCCGAAAAGAGTTTTTAAGAATTCTCAAGCCTAAAGGGTGGGTTATATTGATTTGGAATCGTCGAGAAAAGCAGAATAATGAATTTTTAAAAGAATATGAAAAATTTCTCTTGAAGTATGGAACCGATTATAAAGCGATCGAAAAGAAAAAGCTAGATTTTGATAAATTTTTCGGAAAAAATAGAACAGATATGAATTATAACTATAAGAAGTTTGATATTTATCAAATGTTTGATTATGAGGGTTTAGAGGGTCGACTACTTTCTACTTCCTATATACCCTTAAATGATCATCCAACCTTTAATGGCATGATGATTGATTTAAAGAAATTATTTGATAAGTATCAACAAAATGGTTTAATTAAATTTGAATATAAAACAGAAGTCATATATGGACAGTTAATTTAATTTGAAGAAAAAATAGAGTTAACTAATAAATTGTTTTAATGTATCTTGTATTGTTTTAAATTTTTCAAGTGAAGTTCCAATTTCACCCTTCCTCAATAAACCTAAACCTTCGTCATTCAATTTTCGAATAAGTTTTTTAAGTTCTTCAACCTTAAGGTCTTCTTGAAGAATGATTAAAACTTTTGAATAATCTTCAACTAATTCACTCATTTTTATTGATTCAGCCTGTTTAATAAGTTCTTTACAGTTTGAGATTGCCATTTCTAATTTCTTTTCTTCTTGATGATTTTTAACTCCTTTTACTAATCCTTCAATTTTCTCTAAAGTTTTTAAATATGAATTTTCAGCATTTATAATATCAGACTGAATTGCTTTAATTTCCTTGTAATAATCGTCAATTTCATTCTCTTTGAGCTGTTTTAATAAACCTGTTAATCTTAATTTCAGATCATCAAATAAGTATTTTTCTTTTAACTGTATACTCTCTTCGATTAATCTCTCAGCGCTTTCAATGAGTTCTTTTCTAATTTTCGTTTCTAAGGCTTGCTTCTCAAAATCCTCCCATTTTGTTTTTACTTTCTCATCATCAAGCTCGGCAAGCAGCTTCTTAGCATTTATTAGAACTTTTTCAGTACTCAGAAAGTCCTCTACTTTAAGAGCTTCATTAAACTCATTTGTTAATTGATTTAACTCTAATTTTAACTTCTTAATTTTTTCAAGCCTTAATTTTTCTTGTTCAGCTCTTATTTTTTCTTTTTCTCTTTCTTCCCTTTCCTTTAATAATTTCTTAATTCTGGCGATTAAATCCTCTTGTTCTCTAATAAACGATTTCAAACCCTCAGGTTTAGCTAATTCAATTATTTCATAAGCAAGAGATAGAGCTTCTTTTAATTGTCCTTTCATATATGCTTGACCTTGAATAGCAAGACGATCATCAATTTGCTCAATTATCCTTATTTTTCTTTTTTCTTCTTTCTCTTCTTCTACCTCTGTTTTTTCTGATTGATCTTCTGTCATTATTTTCACTCCTATTATCTAACTTTCATATTCTTGTAATTGATGTATTATTTGCTCAAAAAAATCTAGAGAATCCGGATATGAACCTATATTTAGAGCATCCATACCATTTTTACTTAAAATTTCTATATTTTCTAATAATTGCTTAGCAGAATGAAATTTGGCCTTAAAATTATCCCATTTCTCCCTAATTTCATCATCTACTAAATCATTAAGGAATTCCTTTCCCTTTTCAAGAATTTCATTGATATTTTTAATCTCCATGGTTTTCATAGATGCCGTGAATCTTTTTTCTAATTTTGTGAGTTCTTCTTTCAAGAGTCTTTGTTTTTCTTCAAATTCTTTTCTGTTTTTGATTTGCTCCTTAGTTTTTTCTAAGATTTTTGAATAATTCTCAGCTATTTCTAAGTTTTTTATTGAATTGGCAAGCTTGATAATTTTATCACATTCTCTTATATTGTTTTCAAATCGGTTATTTTTTTGATTATCAATAATTTCTTTTTCTAAGTTCCCTATTTCTTCTAATATCTTATTATATGTTTTTTCAGCAGAATCGACTTCTTTATTTAACACATCTAATTTACCACGATACTCCGGCAAATCTATTTGTTCTACTTGTTTTATTAGAACATCAATCCTTGATTTTAATTCGTTATATTGATGTATCTCCTTCAATTTTATTATTTTTCCAGAAAAATTATCGAATTTTTTTATAAATTCTAATTTATTTTTCGCTTCTTGGATGTTATTACTAAATCCTTTCCACTTATTCTTAATTTTTTCTTCAATTAGATTAGAAATAAGATTCAACCCTTTTTCATAAATCTCAGTTGTTTTTGAAATGTCCAAACTTTCTAATGATGATTTAAGATCTTTTTCCAATCTTGATAGATCATTTACTATTTTCTCTTGTTCAGCTATCCACTTCCTTTTTTCTTTTAATATTAATTCTTTAGCACTTGGTATTAACGAGAGATCATAAACTGTTTCATATTTTTTTATGAATGCTTCAACTAACTCATGGGCATTTAATATCCTTTTAGCTTTAATAAACGCGTAATATTCTTTTTCAACTCTAGTTGTTTCTTGTTCAATTTCAGAGAAAATTTGTTGATTTTCAAATTTTTCAGTTAATTCTGAAATTAACCTTTTTTGTTCCGTTACAAGAGCATCATCTTGAATTTTTTCAGCTAATCCAATTATCTCCTTTAATAATTCAATTGCGTTATTATATTGTTCAGATTCTATAGATTTTTCTGAGTTCTCTTTTAATTCCTCTATTTTTTCTAAAATTGGAAGTATAGTTTTTTCTTGATAATTAATTATTTCATACAGTTCATCTTTAGTGATATCTAGGTTCTTGAAAAATTCATATGTTTCAGATCTCATATCAAAAGTATAATTTCTAATAATCCTAAACTGAGGGAACTCTTCTTTTAATAATACACGAATTTGGGCTACGTGGTTTTTTAAAGCTTGAGTGGCATTTCGTCCTATCCAGATATACATTGTTTTTATTTTCTGGATATAGATAGCTAAAATATTAACGATAGTGAAGACATCTTTTATATGTTCATAATCTATCTCATCAAAAGTTCCGTCATAATTTAACTTGAAGGTTTTTATTACATTTTCAACCATTATAATTCCTCTAAACTCCGTATAACAAAATAGTTAAAGAATTTGTTTTTAAACATTTGCGATTAGAAAGACAAATTTCAGCTAAAAAGCTCAATTTTTAATAAAAATATGATTATTAAAAGAAAGATGAAGCCTTAGTTTACATGATTTTATTATACTTTTTTCATAATGCTATTTTCTTCTAATAAATTCGCAAATTTTAGAACTTCGCTAGGATAAAAAAGATGTTGAAACTCTAAAGTTAGCATAGCACAAATTTCCTTAAGATTTAAAGATAATCCGACAAAATTAATCATTTCTTGAACATCTCCTCCCCAGACGTCTGGTGGTTCTGGAACTTTGAACTTCTCATACACACTTGATAGCAAAATTGGTATATAATATTTCAAATTCCTTCTCCCAACAAAATTTAAAGTCCATTTTTGTTTAAAATGATCTGGTCCTTTAATAAGATTAAAATCAATAGATATATGTTTGCATAAGTTAATCCATCTAGAAGATAGATTTTTTTTCAATTCTTCTAATTCATTGGACTTTTCTGAAATTAATTCTTCATTTATTGATGATAATGAATCAAATTTCTTTACTGAACCCAATAAGGTTTTTTCATAATTGATATAAGCATTAATTATTGTTATTCCCATTAAAACCTTCTCATCTTTTGAAATCTCTGAGTTTGTAGTTTCTTGACGGAGTTTGTTATAAAGAAAAAATAATAATTTTTTTGCCTTACCAAGTCGCTTATAAAAGTTTTCTTCAATAATTGGCCATATAGTTATTAATGTCTCACTATTTTGTATTGAGAAGATATAACTAGTACAAAGAGTAATAGCTATCACTCGTTTCAATTCGGTAGAATCACACTTCTCAATAGTGTCAAGAGAACTATGCCAAAAAGGATCTTCATGTCCAATCATTATACCAGGAATACCAATAGGCTGCGCTACAAATACACCATGATCACTCCCACCTGAATAAGGGATTATCCGATATCGCATTGGCATTGATGTGCCATTTATTGCAATCCCTTTAGGGTGATCTGCAATTATTTTTGTAAAATGTTGAATTATATCATTTAATATTGAAGGTCTTGAATAGGGTCCAAGACAAATATAACATGATGTTCCAATTTTAATGGGATGTTCCCCTATCATATCTAAATTAATGTTAAAAAGTGCATTTTTAACAACATGTTGGTGTTCTTTAACCCAAGGGTATGTTCCATGAAATTCAGGAACCCAAAGAAATCTAATTGTCCGTTTAGGTGGAAGTAATACTTTCTGTTTTATAAGAGTTGTAAGTGAACGTGCCAATTCTAACAAACCTGCAGATCCACTTGCATTATCGTTTACCCCAGCAGCAGGATGACAAATATGCGCTGTTAGAATTATTTCTTCAAGAGGTTTTTCTGTACCTCGAATAGCAGCAGAAATTACTTCCAATTCTCCATCATATATTTTTGCGTCAATTTTAGCATATAATTTAACAGATTCCTTTTTTAAAAGTTTCTTTAAATATAATGCTTGCTCATATGGGATGCTAAAACCAAAGGTTGTTTTTTCTAAATCTTCAGCTATAGCAGGAAATCTATTATAAATAGTCATACCTTGGTGACTAGCTGCTCGTTCTGGATTAGGATAGACTATAACACCTAATGCTCCTTTTTCTGCATATAAAGTAGGAACTATTATTCTTGGTGCTTCCATTAACACAATTTTACCTTTTACATCTTTACTTTCAAAATCCTCTTCTGTAATACCTTTCCCAACGTCAATTAACTCTGCGTTAACGTCACACCCTTTTGATCTTCCTAATACACACATTGGAATATCTTGAAATCGACATAAAATTTCTTTTTTTGGCTCCATTAACCATAATTCCCCTGATTTTATATCCCAGCTTTGAGTTACTATCCATTCCCAAGTCTTAGTCTTTCCATCTGCAGGATATTTGTGGAGTTTTAATTCATCTAAACCATATGATTCTAATTCGGTCATTACTCGTTCAACAATCTCATGATAATCTTGGGACCCCACCACTCGATTATATTGTGAAATCTTCGCAACCCAATCCAAAGCGTGTTTTCCACTAACCTCATTTAATACGTCGTCAATAAATTTAGAGATATCCTTCATAAATTAAGCACTATCTAAAATTATTTATATTAAGGTATATAGTTGAGAATTTTAATATATAAGTTCTCCTAAGAGAAGTAGAAATTTTGAAGAGATTTAATTTAAGATCTGAATTTCTGTTATCTTTATTTTACCTCGTTAATTACACCATTTTTTTAGGATCTAACAACTCATCCAAATTGTCTATTTTTAATCCCATCTCTTTAATAACTTCCCGGCAAGTTTTTCCTTCTTTATACGCCCGTTGTGCTATCTCAGAACATTTATCATATCCAATTATAGGAGTTAAATTTGTAACAACCATAAGCATTCGTTCTAAATGTTCATTGATTTTCTCAGTGTTGACTTCTAAGCCTACCAAACAATGATTAATAAATGAATTGATCCCTCCAATTAGTATTTCAATTGATTCAAGTACATTCATTATCATAACTGGTTTACATACATTCAAATCTAAAATACTTCCATATGCCTCTCCAAATGAAACCACCGAATCATTTCCAAGTACTTGAAGACATACCTGAATCAAAGCTTCTGACTGAGTCGGATTTATTTTCCCGGGCATTATTGAAGACCCAGGTTCATTTTGAGGTAAAATTAATTCTGATAATCCTGCTCGAGGTCCACTCCCCATCCAACGAATATCATTAGCCATCTTTAAAAGAGATAAAGCTAATAATTTCAAGTTACCACTAACATTAACTATTGTATTATGTGAAGCAATTCCTTCTGCTTTCACGGGATTAACTTTAAACGGTAAGTTAGTTATTTTTGATAGGTGAGACACAGTAAGTTCAGCAAAATTTTTATGTGCATTTAATCCTGTTCCTAAGGCAGTCCCACCAATTGGGATATAATATAACTCATTGCAAGTATTTTCTAATCTTAGTAAATTAGTTTCGATTTGTTTTTTATATACTCCAAATTCCAAAGATAAGGGGATAGGAACAGCGTCTTGTAAGTGTGTCCTACCTACTTTAATGATATTTTTAAACTCTTTAATTTTCTTCTCTAAATGTTTTATCAATCTTTCTAATATAGGAAATAGTGTTTGAATCATTTGCAAAGTAG